>JBMSJE010000052.1:0-12786 GCA_049418605.1 Sediminibacterium sp.
GGTATTGGACTCATGCAAAACGCCATTGCAAATTGTTATGAAAAATTTGGAAAGCAACCCATCCGAATTGGTGCACAACTGTACCTAGAAAAATTTTATAGCAGTTTTGGATTTATCAAAGATTCAGACATCTACCTAGAAGATGATATAGAACATATCGAAATGATTTTACCGTAGTTCAGCTTTTACAAAACGGGCAGTATGGCTTTCTTTGCATTTCACCATTTGCTCTGGCGTCCCTTCAAATAATATAGTACCTCCACCATCACCTCCTTCTGGGCCCAGGTCAATGATATGATCGGCTACTTTTATGACATCTAAATTGTGTTCAATAACGAGCACACTATTACCCCTATCTACTAGTTTATTAAGCACATCAATTAAATGTTGAATGTCCTGAAAATGAAGCCCTGTTGTAGGCTCATCTAAAATATAAAATGTTTTACCCGTATCTTTTTTACCCAGCTCGGTAGACAATTTAACACGCTGCGCTTCACCTCCACTTAACGTTACCGCCGATTGCCCTAGTGTTATATAACCAAGACCTACATCTTGTAACACTTTTATTTTTCGATAAATAAATGGAACAGGTTGGAAAAATTCACAGGCTTCATCAACCGTCATATCTAGCACATCACTAATGGACTTACCTTTATACCTGATTTCTAGGGTTTCTCTGTTGTACCGTTTGCCATTACATTTTTCGCAGTGCACATACACATCAGGTAAGAAATTCATTTCAATCACGCGCATACCACCACCCTCGCAAATTTCACAACGTCCACCTTTAACATTAAATGAAAAACGCCCAGCGGTGTACCCTCTTATTTTTGATTCGGCAACAGCTGCAAACAATGTTCTAATCTCAGTAAAAAAACCACAATAAGTGGCCGGATTACTCCTTGGCGTCCTGCCAATAGGTGATTGATCTATTTCAATCACTTTATCGATATGCTCCAATCCTTTTATTGATTTAAAAGGCATGGGTTGTTGCTTACTATCATAACAATGTTTTGATAGTAACGGATATAAAGTTTCATTAATTAGGGTAGATTTTCCACTCCCACTCACACCACTTACCACAATCAATTGACCAAGCGGAAAACTTACTGAAACCTTTTTTAAATTATTACCAGAGGCTTCTTTTAAAACAATGGCATGTCCATTACCAGTTCGCCGCTGCGCAGGAATAGCAATCTTTTTTTGACCATTCAAATACTGCGCAGTATCAGAATTAGAAAGAAGGACCTCAGATGGTGTACCCGCTGCCACTATTTGACCACCATGTTTACCAGCCTTAGGGCCAATATCAACTAAATAATCAGCAGCAAACATGATATCTTTATCGTGCTCCACCACTAAAATACTATTACCAATATCGCGTAAATTTTGCAGCGCTTTGATAAGCTGCATATTATCACGTTGGTGCAATCCAATAGAAGGCTCATCCAAAATATACGTGATGCCTTGTAGTTGAGATCCAATTTGTGTAGCTAGTCTAATACGCTGCGACTCACCACCACTAAGGGTTTTAGAAGGGCGGTTCAAAGACAAATAAGTAAGTCCTACATCGAGTAGAAAACCTACCCGCTCTCTAATTTCTTTTAAAATATCTTTTGCGATGGCATTGTCTTTTTTTGAAAGATGCTTTTCGATACCCTCAAACCAAAAAAGTAATTTATCTAAATTCAAGTCACTAATTTCAGCAATATTTTTTCCGGCAACTTTAAACCACAAACTTTCTTTTTTTAACCTAGCTCCTTCGCAACTTGGACAGTGTTTTAATTCCATAAACTGTTCTACCCATTCACGCAGCGCCTCTGTAATACCAGTTCCCGTGAACCAACGTTTTAGCATGGGAACAACACCTTCAAATACCCCTTCATACGCACTTACAACCGTAGTTTCATCCATATCAAATGTAGACTCGGAAGGACCGTCAGGCGTGCCATATAAAAGTAAATTAATGGACTGCTCAGACAAACTGTCGATAGGTTTATCGAGGCTAATTTTGTGTTTTTTGGCAAGCACCTCCACCTGCTTAAATAAGTAAGCTTCACGCTGAACACCTAGAGGTGCAATACCGCCTTCCTTAATACTTAAAGATCTATCCGGAATAATTTGTTCTAATGAAATAGAAAAGACATTGCCGAGGCCCTTACAAGTAGGGCAAGCGCCATAAGGCGAGTTAAATGAGAAAGCATTAGGAGAAGGTGTTTCGTAACTAAGGCCTGTTTCTTCACACATGAGTTGTTTGGCATACTGCACTACTTTATTTGACTCATGAACCATCATAAACAAAAGCTCCTTTCCTAGTTTTAAAGTTTCCAGTACACTTTGCGAAAGCCTTACTTTATCATCAGGCGTTACTTGTAAGCGGTCTACCACAAGTTCGATATCATGAATTTTGTAACGGTCTACTTGTAGTTTGGGTGTGAGGTCTACGATTTCACCATCTATTCTAACTTTTAAAAAACCTTTTTTTCTAACCTCTTCAAATAATTCTCTATAATGACCTTTTCTACCTCTTACTAATGGCGCCAATAAAACAATTTTTTTATTGGCATACTTTTCAGTGATGGAAGCAACAATTTCTTCTTCGGTAAACTTCACCATTTTTTTACCGGTGTTATAACTATACGCTTCTCCAATGCGTGCATATAGTAACCTTAAAAAATCGTAGACTTCGGTTACAGTGCCAACTGTAGATCGCGGATTTTTATTGGTTGTTTTTTGTTCAATAGAAATCACTGGCGATAAGCCGGTAATTTTATCTACATCTGGCCTTTCCATATCACCCATGAATTGTCTAGCATAGGCGCCAAAACTTTCCATGTACCTGCGCTGACCTTCATTGTAAATGGTATCAAAAGCTAGGGAGGACTTCCCACTACCGCTTACACCTGTAAATACCACCAATTTATTTTTAGGAACACTAATGTCAATATTTTTGAGATTGTGTTCTCTTGCACCAAAAACCTCGATACTTTCGGTATGAATACTAGAACTTACTGCGTTGGTGGATTTCTTTGCCATAGTAGAATGTAAATATAATAACAACAAAGGGCTTGAATGGTTGAAAACATACAAATGTTAGTAGATTATAGACAAAGTTTTTTTGGGTGATGCAATTTTCTAACTTAATTTTACAATAGTTCTTAAAAAATCTTATCCAGAAAGGCAGAGGGAATGGCCCATTGATGCCTTGGCAACCCATATCATTCGCAGTGGTATGAAGGTGCCAAATCCGTCCATCACATCAAATGTGTATGGAAAGATAAGTCAGCGACGTTTGATAATTTGCCTCAGGCTATTAATATTTCAAGCTCACCTGACTACATCTGGTGAGCTTTTTTATTTTTAGTACCCCAGAAAATAAAATATAAAATGGAGCATCAAAAAAATTTAAAAATTGGTTTATTTGGTTTTGGCGTAGTTGGCGAAGGCTTATATAAAGTTTTACAACAAACCCCGTCATTAAAGGCAAGCATTGAAAGAGTGTGTATCAAAAACGTTGATAAAAAAAGGAACGCGCCGGCTAGTTTATTCACCACAGACAAAAACGACCTTTTACTAGACCCAAATATCAATGTAATTGTAGAAGTAATTGACGATTCGGTAGCTGCATTTGACATTGTTTCTACGGCACTTTTACAAGGTAAAGCTGTTGTTAGTGCAAGCAAAAAAATGATTGCAGACAACTTACCAGCTATGTTAGCACTGCAAAAACAAACAGGGCTTCCCTTCTTATATGAAGCAGCAGTTTGCGCATCAATTCCTGTTATCAGAAACCTTGAAGAATATTATGACAATGACCTACTGCACTCTATCAAGGCTATTGTGAACGGGTCAACCAATTTTATTTTAACTAAAATGTTTGAAGACAAATTAAGTTTTCAAGCAGCGCTTATACTAGCGCAACAATTAGGATTTGCAGAAAGCAATCCAAAATTAGACGTAGAAGGTTATGATGCACTTAACAAATGGACCGTTTTACTCGCCCACGCTTATGGTATTGTAGAAAAACCAGAAAATATTTTATTTAGTGGTATTCAAAATATTCAATTAAGTGATGCAGCCGTTGCACAAGAAAAAAAACTAGATATCAAGCTCATTGCACAAGCAAAAAAACTAGCCAATGGTAAAGTGGCAGCATTTGTATTACCACAACTTATTAGTCAATCAAAGCCTCTTTCTTTTGTTAAAAATGAATACAATGGCGTCGTTATTGAAAGTGGATTTGCCGACAAACAATTTTTTTATGGCAAAGGTGCTGGAAGCTTCCCAACAGCATCTGCGGTATTAAGTGATATTTCGGCACTCAGGTACAATTATTGTTACGAGTATAAGAAACTATATCAGCAAGCTCCGCATGAATTAACCTCCGACTATTTCTTAAAGGTTTACATAAGCTTTGATGACATCAAAAATGTTCCGAAAGACAAATTTGAATGGATAGAAGAATGGCATGCACAAGAAGACCGCAAATACTTAATTGGCGTGCTCCATGTTAAAGAACTAATTCAAAATAGTTGGTGGAAGGAAAACAACAATTCCCTTATTTTAACCCCCGATCCTATTATTGACAACCTTGACATTGTGCACCTTAAGAAAAAAAGCCTAGAATTGGCCGGTGTTCTTTAATAAATAGGCGCAACTATAGTAGCTTTGCGTGTAAATTAACAAGATGCAATTGCAACTCAATAGAAATGCGACCATTGGCATTAGTGTATCCTTAATTACAGGAACTTGCTTGATCCTTCTATCTATGATCATGGGTAAGGAAAATGCTTTCTTGCTAATGAACCTAGATTTAGGGCCTGCTGCTGATTTCTTTTTCTATATCTGGGCCAATGCGGGTGATGGATTTATCTGGATTCCCGCTTTTGCATTAACGCTCATGTACAAGAAAAAATTTCTTCCATTTTTACTTGCTACAATTGTATGCTCAACCATCATTACGCAAAGCTCAAAACAAATATTTTTTAAATCAGAAAATAGACCAACTGCTGTCATATCTGATAACTCATTAATACACAAAGTATCGGGTATTGTAATACATACCAGTAATAGTTTTCCATCAGGACATACGGCAACTGCATTTTCACTTTTCTTATTTTGTTGTTTTATTAGTTCAAAAAAATGGATGGTACCGGTTGGATTTGCTTATGCACTTCTTGGAGGATACGCAAGAATTTATGCTGCACAGCACTTCCCAATAGACGTAGGCGCTGGTATACTAGTGGCGTATTGCAGTACTTTAATAGCGTGGATAATTCACTTGAACTATTTCAATAAACCCGAATGAAAAAATTAAAACCTATACTGCTTATACAATTACTTGCGTTCAGCTTTATTTTTAAGTTAGCCGCTGCCCAAGACACTACCCAGCAAATTACTTCCGGTAGATTTAATAGTGCAGCCGCTCAAAAAAAGCCTTATGTTATTCTCATATCAATTGACGGGCTTCGATCTGATTTTGTAGAAAAGTACAATGCAAAATCATTGCAAGCCTTTGGCAAATCTGGTATCGTTGCAAACTATATGACAGCTGCGTTTCCTTCCCTGACTTTTCCCAACCATTATAGTATTGTAACCGGTCTTTATCCTGCCCACCATGGCCTTGTTGATAATACTTTTTTTGATAAAAAAGCAAATGCTACCTACACTATGTCCAATAAAAAAATGGTAGCAGATCCATATTGGTATGGAGGAACGCCACTTTGGGTACTTGCCGAAAAGCAACAAATGGTAACAGCAAGCTTTTATTGGGTGGCGAGTGAAACGCCTATTGCAAATACGAAGCCTACGTACTTTTACAATTACAATGACAAAATAAAAATAGAAAAAAGAATTGCTCAAATAAAAGATTGGTTGAGTTTACCTGAAAAAACCAGGCCACACCTTATTACTTTTTACATGCCTGATGTAGACGACGCTGCACACAATTATGGACCAGATAGCAAACAAGCAGAAGCTGCTGTACAATATGTAGATGGTGTAATCAAACAAATCAATGAAGCGGTAAGTAGCTTAGATCTTCCTGTCAATTACATTTTGGTTTCAGATCATGGCATGGCGCTTGTGAATAGCCAAACTCCTCTCCGACTGCCAAAAGCGGTGGATCCAGCAAAGTTTTATGTACCCTCTGGTAGTGCCCTTTTACAACTATATGCAAAAGATACTGCTGCCATTATACCAACCTACCAAGCACTACTTAAAGAGGCAAATGGCTTCGATGTTTACTTAAAGAATAATGCACCAAAAGATTATCATTACAGCAAACTAGATGACCGCTTTAACCGCATTGGTGACATTATTATAGTGGCCAAACTACCCTACACTTTTAGTTTAAGTGGCAGACCTAGCAGTCCGGGCAAACATGGTTACGATCCTAGGCTCCCCGAAATGAGGGCTAGCTTTATGGCATGGGGACCTGCATTCAAATCCGGCAAAAAAATTAACGGATTTGAAAACGTGCATGTGTATCCACTAATTGCAAAAATCTTAGGGTTACAATATGATCAAAAAACAATTGACGGAAATTTAAATGTGTTAAAAAACACACTTAAATAAATGGTTAGTCTTTCCAGCGCCAATCACCTGCAATTTGTAGCGGTAGTTTTAAATTGTTTTTTAGTAGAAACAATCGAGTTTCTTCATCATTCAAATGCTTTGCTTCAATAAGTGGTGCATCGGCAACAGCATATACTAAAATGGCATTAAATCGAACCGTATTTTTCATACCTTTTTCATCCACTAATTTAAAGCTATCGCAGTCTGCGTGGTAGCATGGACCGGCATTGTTAGGAAGTTTTCCGCCAGCTGCCCCACCCGTAGGAATACCTTGTAACATAAACGGTTGGTGATCGCTATGAAGCCCTGCACCAGCACTAAATGTATTTTTGAAACTTGTATCAATACTTTGTACAATAGAACCAATCGATTTAAACAAGGTTTCAGAGACCTCGGTAGAACTTGAATATCCGGATGGATCGTTGGTCATATCATAATTGAACATGTATCTTATTTGATCAATTGACTTATCTTTTTTTGCAGCGTCTATATATGCTTTTGAACCCAACAAGCCTTCTTCTTCACCCATAAATAAAACAAACTCAACGGTACGGGTTGGCTTTAAATTAAGTGCTGCAAATGTACGCGCCATATCAAGTACCGAAAATGATCCAATACCATTATCAATGGCACCGGTAGCTAAATCCCAACTATCTAAATGACCGCCTACCACAATTTTTTCTTTAGGTAACTCACTCCCTTTAATTGTCACTACTACATTGCGCGCTTTAATGAGACCAGAAAAATTAGTCATGCTAATACTTGCAAACTGCTTTTCTTTTAAGAGTGCTTCTTTAAATGCAAGCCCATCTTCTTTACTAATACATACCGCAGGAATAGGAATTAATTTTCCAGTAACTGACGCTGTACCGGTTAGTAAAATGCCGCCCGCTGCGGTATTAATTACAATGATGCCCTTTGCACCAAATTTTGTTGCGATGGCTGTTTTTTCGGAGCGGTGAAGGCTTGGTGTACCCGGTTTTGAACCTGGTAAAACACCTAAATATACAAGTGCAATTTTACCTACAACTTTTGATGGATCTTTTGCGTAATCTTCATCTAATCCGTTTCCCATATCCACCACTTCAAGTGCAACATCGGCAGCAACTGGCGAGTGAGCGAGTGACACGGATTTTACGGGTTGTAAATTGGCTAAACTATTGCCGATCTTTACTGTTAAATTACCTCTACTCCAGCTTTCAACCTCAAAAGGTTGATATTTTACATTTTTAAACCCATAAGACTTTAATAAATTAAAAGCGTAGGCTTCTGCTTTACTCCCATTAACAGATCCGGTTAAACGGTGTCCAATCGATTCGGTGGCATACTTGAGCGTTGCGTAGGCTTTGGAGTTTTGTTGCACTTCGGCGTTGATGCTGGCAAATGCTTCATACCACTCTGGCTTACTATACTTTTGAGCAACAACTGAATCTACAACAAATAAAACAGCAATAATTACGACTAACTTTTTCATTTCATTTCTTATTTAAATACAATTATTTATTTATTTCAATTTGTAAAATTTCTTTCTTTTGTAAATAGTCCTCTAATAATTTAATTTGATTACAGGCTCGATTGAAATTATGAAGCGGGTATTTTGATCCATAATATACATCATCATTTATATAATCGGTTAAAAACCTTAGTGCCTGCATATAAATCATAAATAATCCAGCATAATATACATGATCAGTTTCGTCTTTTGATAACATATTGCTAGCCCCTTTTAGATAACCCTGAACAATGGCTTTATATATAGAAGGCCTTACACAAATTTTAGAAAAATCTGTTTCTTCTTCCGAAACTGCACACAAATAGGTTCTAAACATATCACCAAGATCACTTATAAAATAACCAGGCATAAGTGTATCCAAATCTATCACACAAATTCCTTTATCATGATCATCAAAAAGCAAATTACTTATTTTGGTATCATGGTGTGTGGCCCTTAATTTAAAATTTGGATTTGCTTTTATTGTTTCAAAAAAATCAGCAATCCACTTATGATCTTGTAAAAATTTTATTTGACTTGCTGACTGTACGATTCGGTCTTGATTTCCAGATGTGAGCGCAAGTTCAAACTGCTCATAGCGTAGTGTTAAATTATGAAAATCTGGAATGGTGATTTGCAAATCATTGGCATTTAATCCATCAAGTGCACTTGTAAAAAGCCCAAATTGATAGCCTGCTTCAAAAGCCTGTTCCTCATTTTCAACAACTGTTTTAGCATGAGATCTTTTAACATAAGGAAACACCCTGTAATACCCTTCGTCTATATACTCCATTTGATTCCCATGCACAGAAATGGTGGGGGCTACAAAATAGTAATTTGGACTATGAGCCGCTAGGTATCCAGCTACTAATTGAATATTATTCGCAATTGCATCTGGATTTTTAAAAACAACGGTATTTATTTTTTGTAAAACATAGGAGGCGTTTTCAGCATCTACCAAATAGGTATGATTGATAAGTCCCTCACCAAGTGGCCTAACTTCCACCAATGAAGCGTCAAAACCAAATACCGCTAATACATTTTCAGAAACGCTCATCCTACAATATTAATAGCTATCATTTAAAGCAAACACTGGCTTTCTGTACATCCATTCACCACCAGTAAAATCTGGAAATGCAACAGTTTCGTTACCAAGCGCAATTGACTGTTCAGAAAGTGGTGTAATGGCACTCCAGGTTGCAGCATCATATACATCCAGTGGTGTTGGCTTACTATTTTTGATAGATTCAATAAATGCATGAATTACAAAAAAGTCCATGCCGCCATGACCCGCACCTTCGGTTTCTTTGCTCCAACGGGCCCATAATGGATGATCATACTTGTCTAACCATTGTTTTGCAGGCTCCCACTGATGCGATTTAGGAGATTTGTCCTGAATATAAATACTATTGTTTACGTCCATCCACAAACCTTCGGTACCCTGAACCCTAAATCCTAATGAATAAGGGCGCGGCAAATTGGTGTCGTGTTGTAATAAAATAGTTTCTCCATTAGCGCATTGAATATTGGTAGTTACCACATCGCCGAGTCTAAAATTAACTTTTGCATTGGGATGATTTTCACCACCTTTTTTAACCACATGATTGTGCAGCCCTCTTGCTTTCGAAGAGAATGAACATAAATTCACAAAACGGTTTCCTCTATTAATATTGATATAATTAGCGACTGGGCCAACGCCATGTGTTGGATATAAATCGCCATTGCGCTGCACTGAATGCTCAGTTCTCCAAGACGCTTCAGAAAAAGCTTTTGCACCAAACTCAACAGGTGTATTTGCAGGATTATTCCCGTTGTTAAATTTAACGTCTCTTAAATCGTGTTGATAGCCCCCTTGCAAATGAATGAGTTCACCAAATAATCCCTGACGCACCATATTTAAAACAGCCATTACATCTCGGCGGTAGCAAACATTTTCAAGCATCATAACTTGTGCGTTGTATCGCTCTGCTGCTTTTACAACATCCCAGTGATCCTGCAAACTAAGACCAATACATACTTCGGAACCTACATATTTAACACCCGCTTCAAGTGATCCAACAATCATTGGTTTATGCCACTCCCAAGGTGTAGCAATGACTACCCCATCTAATTTTTCTTTCTCCAACATGCGTTTCCACGCATAATTATCGCCAGTATATATTGTAGGCATTTTTTTGCCAGACTTTGTAACTTCTTCTTTTGCGCTATTAAGCATATAGTCGCTAATGTCACAAATAGCAACTACGTCAACATCTTTACGTCTTAAAAGCAAGTCTAAATGGCCTTGGCCACGTAAACCAACGCCAATAATGCCTATTTTAACATTACTAGCCGATGAATTTGCAAAAATATTTGTGTTTGGCATAAATGCAACAGAAGCAGCAGCAAGGCTGCTATTTTTAAGGAAGTTGCGTCTTTTCATAGAATTAAGATTTAAGGTGTTCAAGATAAATAAATTATAACAATTTTAAGGCCGTTTTAAGTAGTTTGCAGTAGAGAATTAGCAAGATTTGAGCATTGACCAAGAAAATAGCAATAATGAGCAGTAGAAGCCCCCACCTCTACTTATTGATGGCCCTTGTATTATTCTGTAAAATCGCAAGCGCCCAAACCGATACGACCTTCTGGTTTGCTGCCCCGGACCTTCAACAAGCCCATGGTGACAGGCCCATTTTTTTAAGGATTTCAACTCAAAATACGGCGTCAGTTGTTACAATATCTCAACCCGCTAATACAAGCTTTACACCCATCACCTTAAATGTTGCTGCCAATAGCTCCAATTCATTAGACCTCACGTCTTATATTACACAGCTTGAAAATGTGACCCCCAACACGGTAGCCAACAAAGGACTCTTGATAAGGTCTTCTACACCCATTTCATGTTACTATGATATTGCGCATGGCTCTAATGGAGATATTTATGCACTTAAAGGGAAAAATGCACTAGGCACAAAATTTACGCTGCCTTTTCAAATGGGGTTTATTGGTAGACCCCTTCCATTATATACCACCGATTTTATAATTCTTGCCACAGAAAATAATACCCAGGTTACCATTACACCCAAAACCAATTTAATGGGACATGCAGCCGGGGTCCCTTTTACCATTACTTTGCAAAAAGGAGAAACCTATACCTGCTCTGCAGCAAATAATATAGCTACCGAAAGACCAGGTGGCACTGTTGTTACATCAGATAAACCTATTTGCATTTCCACCAAAGACGACTCACTTTTTTATACGGGCCAAGGCTGTGCAGATACTGCGGGCGACCAACTAATCCCAGACAATATTGCGGGACAAGAATTCATTGTCATTAAAGGATACTTTAATAGTCCCGATTTTTATTACGTTTTTGCCATTGATAATAATACCGTTGTAAAAGTAAATGGCACTAATGTTGCGACCCTCCAAGCTGGAGAATACTATAAAGGATCTTTAAGTGATAACTCCTGTTTTATTAATTCAGATAAACCCGTTCATATTTTTCATATTACCGGTTTTGGTTGTGAACTTGGAGGTGCCATTATTCCTTCCATCAAATGCACTGGCTCTAAAAGTATAAGTGTTACAAGGGCTTCTAATACAGGTAGCTTTTTTTTAAATGTATTAGCGCCCAAAAATAGTATCAACGATTTTAAATTAAACGGCAGTAATACCGGTATTGATGCTAGTTTGTTTAGCCCAGTTGCGGGTAGTAATGATGAATGGATGTATGCCAGATTAAACCTACCCGCCACTGTAATTTCTGGTGGTCAAAATGCACTTATAGAAAATAGTAAAGGGAAATTTCACGTGGGTGTGATTCAAGGTGGAGCCAGTTCAACAGCACGATACGGCTATTTTTCTGATTTTAGTAGTAATGTTATTCAGCTCTTTGATGCAACTAAAAACAATGAAATTTTTACTAACAACCAACCCATTTGCTACAATACCACCGCTTCTATTAATGCAGTAACACAAGATGCTAATACTTACACATGGACTGGGCCTAATAATTTTTCTAGTACTGGCGCTAGTTTAGTAATCAACAATTTTACAAATCTCAATGATGGTATTTATACCATCACATCTGCGTCAAGCGCTTGTGGTGTAGCAACAAAAACAATTGAACTCAATTCGGAACGCATATTTGCAAATTTCACTTCTACACAAACTGGCTGTATTCAAGACTCTGTATATTTTAATACCCCTGCTATTAATGATGCTAGATGGAATTGGAATTTTAGTGACGGAAAATTACTTGATACCACAAGTTCAAATATTAAACCCATTAAATATAGCAGCGTTGGAATCTATACTGTTACTTTAAAAGTAACTTCTAAAAATGGTTGTGCGTCTGATATTGTTTCAAAAAATATTGAAATAACACCTAAGCCAACCGCGTCATTTACGGCTACAACAAATACTTGCGTTAATATAAATATCAACTTCACAGAAACCTCTTCAATTACCAATGGAACGCTACAAAAAAGTTACTGGAATTTAGATGATAACAAGGGCGTTATCAATTCAAATAGTTTTACACCTCAATCAACAACCTACGCTGCCTGGGGAAATAGAAATCCATGGCTTATTGCAGAATCAAACTCCGGTTGCAAAAGCGACACTTTTAAGTTAGCAACTCCTTTACTTATTCATTCCGTTCCAAAAGTTGGGTTTACACTTCCAGAAGTTTGTTTAGATGATGCGAGTGCTATATTTACAGATACTACAACCTC
>JBMSJE010000053.1:0-12341 GCA_049418605.1 Sediminibacterium sp.
ACATTTTCTCTATTGAGTGCTGTTCTAAAATCAGAATAGGTAAGGTTAAACGCATTTAGTTTATTGGGATCAATCCAAATGCGCATGGCGGGTCGCTTTTGACCAAAAATACTTACTGAGCTTACCTCGGGTATGGTTTGGAATCTTTCCTGTAATACATTTTCCGCGTATTCGCTTAGCTCCATTAAACCTTTTGTTTTACTCTGTACGGCTATGAGTAAAATAAAATCGCTACTCGCATCAGACTTGCTTACCACAGGAGGGGCATCAATATCTTGTGGCAAATTTCTTGCTGCCTGACTCACTTTATCTCTTACATCATTAGCGGCAGCTTCTAAATCTTGATTGACTTCAAATTCAATACTAATATTACTTGAACCATTATTACTTGAAGAGTTAATGGTTTTAATACCCGGAATACCATTAATTGATTTCTCTAATGGTTCTGTGATTTGACTTTCAATAATATCTGCATTAGCACCAGCGTATGAAGTACGCACATTTACAATAGGTGGATCAATAGCTGGATATTCGCGAACCGATAAAAAATTATACCCAACAACGCCAAATAATATGATGAGTAAGTTCATCACAGTAGCAAGTATGGGTCTTTTGAGAGCTAGTTCAGAAATATTCATAGTTAGTCTAGCGTTGCAATGTCACTTAATAATTTTACACTTCTTACTTTAACCGGTGCGTTTGGTTTTACAAACAATACACCACTCACAGCAATACTATCACCTACCGATAAGCCTTTTACAATTTGCACAAGGCCTTCGTTTCTTTCGCCTGTTTCCACTTCAACAAGCTGTCCAATCCCATCTTTTACAACCACTACTTTTTTAACAGTGGATTCTGGTATAATACAATTAGACGGAATTAAAATGCTATTAGCAGACGCAGTAGCATCGATAGATATTTTTACAAATGCACCTAAATTGAATGACTGCCCTTTTAATACGGCACGTACTTTTAAGTTTCTTGTTGTGGCATTGATAAGTGGCTCTGTCGCTATAACAACTGCATCTGCTTTTGTTTTATTATCAGAAGATTGCACATGTACCACAGCGCCTTTTTTAATTTTTTGCGCATAAAATTCAGGAACGGAAAAATCAATTTTTAGTTGATTCACCTGTTGAATGGTGGTAATAACAGTAGCAGGTGTAAGATAGGCGCCCATACTAATCATGCGAAGTCCTAATGTTCCAGCAAATGGGGCTTTAATAACCGTTTTATCAAGCTGGGCTTGCAGCACGGCTAAATCCGCTTTTAATGTATTTACTTGATTAAGCACAACGTCATAATCTGCTTGGTTGATGCCACCAATAGACAAAAGCTTTTTGAGTCTTACTTCATTTTTTTGTGCGAGATCTAATTGCACATTTATTTTTTGTTGAGATGCTTTTAAATCTGCATCATTGATACGTGCTAGAACAGTACCTGCTGCAACCGTACTTCCTTCTGGAATTTGTAAAAAAGTGACGCGACCACTTACTTCAGATTGTATGGTTGTCATTTCATTTGGAAGGACCGAACCATTCACTTCAATTTGTTTATTGATTTTATTATTAGAGGCAATAATAACATCTACGATAGCGGATTTAGGCCCACCATCTTTTTGTTTTTTTTCGTCGGGTTTACCTTTACAGGCTACAAGTGCTAAAAGGAGCACTATGGGTAGAGAACATCTTTTCAAAGCATTCATTTTAAGAACCTTAAAGATAAATTATTTGCCCAATAAATAAAGCAAAACCTAGTCAGAACGGCCCCTACCTCCTATCTTCTGAAAAAACCAATCCGATTGATTGTACTTGTACTGGGTGAGGTTGTATTTATATACATTTTCTTTGGTGGCAATACTTAAAAGATAGCCTGTTCCCTTAATGGAACCCTCACTTTTAGTGCGTATGGTTAACTGATGATAATCTTTGGATGTAATATTGACCCTGAAATCATGTTTTTTATCGGTGAGCACGAGGTTTTCTTCAATTACCTGGCCATCTAGTAATACAGACAAGGTATCGTTGTCTAGGACCCCTGTTTCTGCAATGGAAAAGTCGATATAAAAGGATTTGGTAAGGATGGTATCATAATTGCTCGTTGAAGGTGCCCAATTTTCAATGTCAGTTACCGCCGGTATCACCTTTACAACATTATTCCACTGAATAAGTAGCTCCGGATTAACATTGACTGATTGTATGCTTGGCTGAAAACTAAATTTCACCAACCTGCTTTTCCCAAAAGGACTCTCCCAAATACCACTAAAAACGATACTCGTATCTGTAAAATTAAAATTTCCGTGGAGATCAAATAAACTAGGTGTGTGCTCTGTTTCATTAATCAAACAACGAACTGCTTTTGCGTAGTAATTATATTTCTCGGTAGGCGTAGCAGATAGATAAAATAAATAAGCAGTTAATTTTTTTTGATCGGCACTAAATGTGGTAAGCACCGCCATCATTTGACCAGCAGTGTCTATAATTTCTAGTTTAGCTTTAGTGTACGTTCTCGACTTTGAAAGAGACATGGAACCTGCATAAACAGGCGGAACATTGATGATGCGGCCGGCCTGAGCATCTACTCGAATGCGAGGCTCGGAATCTACTTCCCTAACACCATCGGGCTCAAACACAATGGCACCATACCATACACCAGTTTTGTTTTGCGCAGAAACTGCTACAAAAGACATGAAAAATAAAACTGTAATGAAAAAGCGCATGATGATAAAGATAATTAATCATCTCTTCTGCGCAAACTACCTCTATATGAATTTTTAGTTCGCTTATAAATTTCAAGTTGCTTTTCGATGTAATAACCGAATTCTAAATCATTCATTTTTGTAACAAGTTCGTAAGGAGGTCTGAACCGAACCATAAACGTATCTAACTCCGGCGATTTTAGCAGTGTAATTTTACGAACAAAGGCTTTGCTAAATCTGAAGTTGACATATTTTTCTTGTTCCTGGTCAATGAGTCGTTTTTGTAAAAACTCCATGTTCTGGTTGCGCTTGAACCTAAACATATTAATGATGGCTTCTAAATCAAAACCAACGGTTAATCCACCAGGATTATAATTGGGACTCGTGGTCAAACCAAGACCTGGCTTTTTAAAATTAAATGCTTTGGCATTGTCTATTCTATTTTGAATAGAATCATACCTGTAATAATTATTACGCACTTTCACTTCCGGCAAATCAGTAGCCTTTACGTGAATCATAATATTAAAATTGTCTAGATTAGAAATGGTATCAACAGGATATTTCATCGTGTTTTTACCAATCATAGAAAACCAAATAGAGTCTGTTTTTAATACAGTAACAATATACCTTCCTGACGAATCTGTAACACCGCCTCTTCCAGATGTGGATCGGACTGCTACTGCTTCTAAGGGGTTTCGTGCGCTTATATCATAGACAGTTCCAGCGATGGTAATATACTGCGCGTTGGCTTTGGGCATTTGACCTACTAAGAGGAAAAAAAGAATAATAAATGGGAGTAGCCTTCGCTTCAAATGCAACACTTTTAAATGTAATATTATAACAGTATGCGCAGATTACCGCATTTGACCGTATAATTTAACTTGTTTTTAGTGAAGCAATAAACCTAGCATAAATGTAGCAGCTACAATAATCGGTGCGGGTATTTTATTGATGCGAAGTAATAAAACAGTGGCCACAACCACTAGCCATTGTATCAGTAAATAACTTGATGCTGCTGAATCAGTGAAATGGTCTCTCATTAAATAGGCAGTGGCACCAAAAAGTATCCCGGCAACAGCGGCGTTAATGCCTTCTAAAGATCTAAAAATAACTACATATCGCTTTACATAACTCCACACAGGAAAAAAGAAAAGCACTAAAAAAGCACTTGGTAAAAAAATGCCAATAGCACCAATAATAATGCCAAGCATTTGTGCAAATGTTCCTTCAGAACGCATGGTCATGCCACCCGAAAATGCAGCAATTGAAAATACAGGACCTGGTATCGCTCTAACAATTCCAGAACCCGTTAAAAAGTCGGCTTGATTCATTTTTAATACATCGCGCTTGTTATCGATAACACGTTTAGAAGCCGGCCTTGTTACATACTGCTCGTACAGTAATGGCATGAGTACATCACCACCCCCAAATACCAAACTTCCGTTACGATAGTTGTGTTCAAATAAGTTAAAAGCTTTTCTATTTTCCCAATTATTGCGGCTAGCTGTTTCCGATAAATAACCTGCCAATGCAAAGCATGCAATAAATAAAAACAAGTTTACCCACTTTATTTTTTTAACGGGTTTTTCTTTTTCAGGAATTCTTTTGTCACTAAAATTTGTTGCAATACCCGCAGCTACAATTAAGGCAGGAAATACCCAAGGCGTTTTAAAAAATAAAAAGGTAGCAGCTGCGCCAACCACTACTATCACACGTGTGATGGTATTATGAACAGCAAGCGGTAAAATTTTTAGTGCAGAATAGGCAATAAACCCAATAGCCATAGGCCTAATAAATTTAAACGCGCCAATTACTTCATTGTTATTGTCAAAATAATTGAGTAAAAATGAAAGTCCACCCATAAGTGCACAAGCAGGTGTTATCCAAATGAGAAGCGTTAATACGGCTAATAAATAGCCGCCCCTTTTAAAACCTATAAGTGCTAATGTTTGCGTAGAGGAAGCGCCGGGTAAGAGTTGACAAAAACCATTGTACTCCAATAATTCTGCTTCTGTAACATCTCTGCGGCGGTGCACAAACGTTTTCATCATCATACCAAGGTGGCCTTGCGGACCTCCAAAAGCTGTTAAGCTATGCCAAACCACAGCACGTAAAAATGGTATGTGACGAAGTAATGCCAAGTTTATTTTTTTAAACCAATTTCGCGAAGCCTTTCATCTAAATATTCACCTGCGGATGCATCGGGGTATGCTTTTGGATGCGCAGCATCAATGCAACTTTCTAAACAAGCTAAACTCATTTCACTTTTGGGATGCAAAAAAAATGGCATCGAAAAACGACTGGTATGCCAGTGCTCCTTGGGCGGATTAACCACTCTATGCGTCGTACTTTTTAATTTATTATTGGTAAGCCTTTGTAGCATATCACCAACATTCACAACAATTTGTTCCGGAAGTGAAGTAACACCGACCCAATCACCTCCTTTTGTTAAAATCTGAAGTCCATCTGCCGACGCGCCAACTAGCAACGTAATTAAATTAATGTCTTCATGTTGCTCTGCGCGTATTGCAGATTTAGGCTCCTGTGTAATAGGTGGATAATGAATGCAACGTAAAATGGAATTACCTTCTTCTATGTGCGCATCAAAAAAATATTCGTCGAGTTCTAAATAAATGGCAATGGCTTGTAACAATGCCTTTCCACTTTTTTCAAAATTTCGGTAAGCTTCAAGTAAAGTATTATTTAGTGAAGGGATTTCTGCAACAACCACATTGTCTGGATATTCCCATTTTAAAGGATGATTAGCATCAACCGTTTGTCCATACTGAAAAAATTCTTTTAAATCGGGTGACTCACTTCCTTTTGCGTGTTCAGTACCAAAACTTGTATACCCCCGCTGACCCGCTAAACCATCAATCTGATAGGTTAGTTTTTTTTCTAGGGGTAACGAAAAAAACTGCTGCACCTGATCATATTGTGCAGTAATCAAATCAGCTGGAATTCCATGGTTTTTTACAGCCACAAAACCAACTGTTTCGTAGGCTTCACCAAGTGCTTTTACAAAAGAGGCTTTTTTAGCAGCGTCCCCACTTAAAAAGTCTGCTAAATCTACTACTGGTATAGACATAAATAGGCATTTAGAATACTCTATGAACGCTTTTTTAATAAATCTTATTGCCGTAAAGCAGCCCAGAATTGTTTAATTTTGTATTATCTATGATGAAACATACCCCCACAAACCTATTCGTGGTCATTACCTTGGCACTATTATTGTCTAGTTGTAGCAATAGCTATCAAAAATTAGCGGTCAACTACCATATTAATAAAGCCTCTGCTAGACCCAACTACGGTGATCTTAGTTATTGGGCCGCCCACCCTGCCATTCATGACCCTTCTGATAGCGTGCCGGCTCCTTTACAAGCTTCTTATGAGAGGGACACTGCTGTTGACGTATTTTTTATTCATCCTACTACCTATTTAGGACCTGAAAAACCATTTGGCATAAATGCCGATATTTCAGATGCATTTTTAGCTGCAAAAACAGATTACAGTCCGGTGCTGTACCAAGGAAGTTTATTTAATGTAGCTGGCAGGTTATATGCGCCACGTTATAGACAAACGCATATCAGTGCTTACTATCCAGCAACATCAACCGATACAACTTTTGCCATTGCCGCGTTCGAACTTGCCTACCAAGATGTAAAAGCTGCATTCGAATATTATTTAGCCAATGAAAACAAAGGAAGACCCATTATCATTGCTTCGCATAGCCAAGGCACAACACATGGGATTAGACTAGTAAAGGAATTTTTTGATGACAAGCCTTTACAAAAACAATTGGTAGCCGCCTATTTAGTTGGTATTCCTGTTAACCCAAAAGTATATAACGCTATCAAGGCATGTGATACACCCAAACAAACTGGATGTATATGTAGTTGGAGGACATACAAAGAAGGATACACCCCACCATTCATTCAAAATGAAAAATTTGATGTAATTGTTACCAACCCGCTTACGTTTAACAAAACGATACCTAACGCCTCTTGGGACGCCAATAAAGGCGGGGTTCTTACCAATTTTAATAAACTAGCAAAAGGTGTTGCAGAGGCTAAATTAACGGACAAAGTTTTATGGACTGCAAAGCCAAAAATATTTGGAAGTTTTTTAGTTAAAAATCCAAACTATCATATTGGAGATTACAATTTGTATTACGTGAACGTAAGAGAAAATGTAATAGAAAGAATGAAGGCATATAAAAATGAAGTGCATTAATTTCCAAAGACACTCAAAAATTTAATGCGCATAATTTTTAGCTGTTCTAGGCTGTAATCATTTTCACTTAATTCTTGCTGCGCTACTTCTAGTGAAGCGGTTTCACAACTTTTAAAGTAATCAATGATATCTTCTTGATCGTAACTATCCAACCATTCATCAATAGCATAATCTAAATTAAGTTTGGTGCCGCTAGCAGCAATGGTTTCCATTTCTTCTAGTAGTTCGTCTAATTTTAAATCCTTGTTTTTGGCGATGGTTTCGAGTGGGATTTTTTTATCTACATTTTGAATAATGTAAATTTTATTATTCGCTTTATTGGCCACACTTTTCATGACAAATTCGTCTGGCTTAACAATATCATGCTCTTCTACATAGGCTGCAATCATATCCACAAAAGGCTTTCCGTATTTTAGGGCCTTTCCTTTACTAACCCCTTGACACTTATCAAGTTCTTCTAGGGTCGTAGGAAATAAGGTAGCCATATCTTGAAGCGAACTTTCCAGGAAAATAATAAAGGGAGGCAAGCTCTTCTTTTTTCCTTCGGATTGACGAAGCTCCTTAAGCATCTGAAAAAGTTTTTCATCTGCTGCGGCGCCTGTTTGCGCAGCACCATCTCCATCTTCATCATCGGCATTGGCGTCTTCAAATAAATTATTGAGTACAATTTTGAAGCTGCTTGCTTTCTTTAAAAACTTTTTGCCCTTGTCTGTTAATTTTAAAAGCCCGTATTCTTCAATGTCTTTTTGAATTAAGTTTTCTAGAAGCATTTGTCTAATAAGACAATTAAAAAAGTGTGCGTCTTTGTCTTTACCAATACCAAATTCAGGTAACGTGTCATGTCTGAACATTGAAATTTGTGGTGTTAAATGACCACTCACCATATTCACCACATAATCTGTTACAAAGCGCTCGTCTAGTGCTGCAATAACTTTTAATATTTTTACAACTTCGACTTTGGCTTCTATTTGTTCTTTTGGATGTTTACAATTATCGCAGTTACCACAGTTTTTTGTTGGCCACTCTTCTCCAAAATAATGGAGTAAAATTTTTCTTCTGCAAACACCACTTTCTGCGTATGCAACTGTTTCATCAATGAGTTGATTACCCACTTCGCGTTCGCTGAGTGGCTTATCGCGCATGAGGTGTTCTATTTTTGAAACGTCTTTATGAGAATAATATAATACACAAATACCTTCTAGTCCATCGCGACCTGCTCTACCTGTTTCTTGGTAGTAATTTTCGATAGATTTTGGAATATTAAAGTGGATGACAAACCTGATATCTGGTTTGTCAATACCCATACCAAAGGCAATGGTAGCAACAATTACCTGAACATCTTCTTGTAAAAATTGGTCTTGTCTATCGGCCCTTAATTTTTGATCAAGGCCGGCATGATAAGCTACCGCTTTAATATTATTGGCCACCAGTAATTCTGCTAATTCTTCGGTGGTTTTACGATTGAGTGTATAAATAATTCCACTCTTTCCTTTATGCTGTGAAATAAATTTTACAATATGCTTTACGGTATCTTCTTTTTTTATTTTAGGCTGAATTTCATAAAATAAATTAGACCTGTTGAATGAAGAAAGAAAAATATTAGCGTCACGTAAACCTAAATTTTTAACAATATCACTTTGTACTTTTGGTGTAGCCGTTGCTGTTAAAGCAACCACAGGTACCGACGGATTGATGATATCCATCATTTCGCGTAAACGTCTGTACTCGGGTCTAAAATCATGTCCCCACTCCGAAATACAGTGGGCTTCATCTACGGCAAAAAAAGAAATTTTAAGGTCGCTAAAAAAATCAAGGTTTTCTTGCTTGGTTAATGTTTCAGGTGCCACATACAATAGTTTGGTTTTGCCGTTTAGCAAATCATCTTTTACTATTTTTATTTGACCCTTATTTAAAGAAGAATTTAAAAAGTGTGCTACTTCGTCATTCTCACTATATCCGCGCACCAAATCAACCTGGTTTTTCATGAGGGCAATAAGTGGAGACACCACAATAGCACATCCCTCTTGGAGGAGTGCTGGAAGTTGATAGCATAAACTTTTACCACCGCCGGTTGGCATGATAACAAATGTGTCTTTGCCGCTCAATAAACTGGTAATTGCCTGCTCTTGGGTGCCTTTAAACTCTCTAAAACCAAAATACTTTTCGAGGCCTCCATAAATATCAAAATTACTTGGATCTACAAGGGTACTGGCCTGTCGGGGGCCTTTTATTTTAGCCGGGGCCTTTTTAGGGGCTGCTTTTGTGGTTGTTTTGGTGGTTTTACTGCTTGTTTTTGCCATTTCTCATCTGTATTTCCTTCATAATCAACTAAAAACGGGTATTTGTACTTTGTTTAAGTTAATCCTTTTTTTTGAAAGGATGGCGAAGTTAACAAAGAATGACCTGATTACGCGTGCTTTCGTGTTAAAGTTTACCTTTGCAAAGCATGAAAAACGCAATAGTAGAAACCGCTTTACAAACCGTTCAGTTAGAGGCAAAGTCCATAGCAGACCTAGCCACATTTTTGGATGCTTCTTTTGTAGAAACGATTGAACTCCTTAACAACTGTAAAGGCCGATTGGTTTTTAGTGGGATTGGAAAAAGTGCACTTATAGCCCAAAAAATTGTAGCTACACTTAATTCTACGGGAACACCCTCATTATTTATGCATGCCGCCGATGCCATTCATGGTGATTTAGGAACAGTGCAAAAAGACGATATCGTTTTAATTATTAGTAAGAGTGGTGAAAGTCCAGAAATTAAAGCCCTTGTTCCTTACATTAAAAGTTTTGGCAATAAACTAATTGGTATTGTAGGCAATACTTCAAGTTATTTAGCTTCAGAATCGGATCATATTTTAAATACAACGGTAAGCGCAGAAGCATGTCCTAATAATTTAGCGCCAACTAGCAGCACAACGGCTCAACTAGTTATGGGCGATGTTATTGCGGTATGCCTCATGCAATTAAAAGGTTTTACAAGTGATGATTTTGGAAAATACCACCCAGGCGGTAATTTAGGAAAGCGTTTGTTTTTAAAAGTTGCAGACCTTACAAGCACAGCGCTTAAACCAACGGTTGCAACCCATACAGCATTAAAAAATGTGATTCTTGAAATTACGAAGAATAGATTGGGTGTTGCGGTTGTTATTAATAATGATCAAATTGTTGGTGTTATCACAGATGGTGATTTAAGACGCATGCTAGAAAAAACGGTAAATATAGAAAATATTACCGCAGCAGAAATTATGTCACATACCCCACAAGTAATAGATCATCAAACGCTCGCTGTAGAAGCTATTGATCAGATGAAGCAACATGAAATAAGCCATTTGATTGTTACCAAAGAAGGTCGCTATTATGGCATATTGCATATCCACGAACTTATAAAAGAGGGACTCATTTAGTTATGAATAAACACCATTACGTAGCCATCATGGCCGGTGGAATTGGCAGTAGGTTTTGGCCTATGAGTAGAACTGCATACCCAAAACAATTTTTGGATATTTTACATACCGGAAAATCACTCATACAATGGACTTTTGAAAGGTACAAGGCTTTTATACCGCTAGAGAATATCTACATTGTTACTTCGGAAGAATATGTGTCCATTGTTAAGGAACAATTACCTGAACTTCCCGCACAAAATATTTTAGCGGAACCTAGCAGAAAAAATACGGCTGCTTGTATTGCCTATATATCTTGTAAGCTACTCCAAAAAGATCCAGAAGCTTCTTTAATTGTTGCACCTTCCGATCATATGATTTTAGATGCAGAACAGTTTAGAGAAACCACGAGCAAAGCACTTGGTTTTGTGAATCATATTAAATCACTTGTTACACTGGGCATTAAGCCAACGCATCCTAACACAGGATATGGTTATATTCAGCACGATACATTAGAAGCGGGTGATGGTATTTTTAAAGTAAAAACATTTACCGAAAAACCAGATATAGAACTTGCTAAAACATTTATTAGCAGTGGTGACTTTTTATGGAATGCCGGTATTTTTGTTTGGAAAGTGGCGCAAATTGTAAAAGCATTTGAACTATTTCAACCTGAAATGTTTGAATTATTTGATGCCGCAAAAGACAAGTTTAACACCCCGCAAGAAAAAGAAGCTATTGATACAATATACCCACTCTGTGTTAATATTTCTATTGATGTGGCCATCATGGAAAAAGCAGACAATGTATATGTGATACCCTCATCGTTTGGATGGAGTGATTTAGGAACATGGAATAGTGCTTACGATAATCTAGAAAAAGATTATTTAGGGAACGCAGTTGCTTCCGATAATGTTATCGTCATTGATGCTACAAAATGTATGGTGTCGGGACCCGCAAATAAACTCATGGTATTACAAGGGCTCGATGATTTTATAGTAGTAGATTCGGAAGATGCTTTACTGATTTGTAAAAAAGAAAAGGAACAATCCATTAAAGAATACATAGCAGAAGTGAAACGTAACAAAGGTGACAAATATTTATAACCCAATATTCATACATGTCTAATTTAAAAACAATTATCACAGGTTCAGGTTCTTATATACCTCCAAGCATTAAAAAAAATACTGATTTTACCAATCATCGTTTTTTTACAGAAAATGGAGAAGCCATAGAAACACCTTCCTCAGAAATTGTTGAAAAATTTAAAGACATAACAGGTATTGAAGAAAGACGTTACACCAGTTCAGATATTAACGCCTCTGACATGGCCACCATCGCTGCTAAAAAAGCCATTGAAGATGCGGGTTTAGATCCAGAAACACTAGATCAAATTATTGTAGCCCATAATTTTGGAAACGTACTAGATAAAACCATTCAAACAGATGTTTTACCTGCATTAGCATCTAGAGTAAAACACGATTTAGAAATTAAAAATCCGAACTGTGTAGCCTACGATATTTTATTTGGTTGCCCAGGATGGATACAGGGTGTGATTCAAGCAGATGCATTTATAAAATCAGGAATGGCAAAAAAGTGTTTGGTGATAGGTGCCGAAACATTAAGCCGT
This sequence comes from Sediminibacterium sp., assembly GCA_049418605.1. Taxonomy (GTDB): domain Bacteria; phylum Bacteroidota; class Bacteroidia; order Chitinophagales; family Chitinophagaceae; genus Sediminibacterium. The sequence goes on from JBMSJE010000053.1 coordinate 11,947, forward strand.
GTAGTGGATGATTATGATAGAGACAGTATGATTTTTAGTGATGGTGCAGGGGCTACTATTTTAGAAGGCAAAGAGGATACCAATGCTGGAATATTAGCGGCAAGTGTTCAAAGCCATTGCAACGATGAAGCCTATTATTTGTATATGGGCAAATCCAATAAACCCGATAGCGATCCAAGTGTACGTTATATTAAAATGAAGGGCCGTAAAGTATACGAGTATGCGATAAAAAATGTGCCACTTGCCATGAAAGAATGCCTTGATAAAGCAGGCGTGCACGTGAGTGAGGTGAAACAGTTTTTCCTCCACCAAGCCAACGAAAAAATGGATGAAGGATTTATTAAAGTGCTGTTTAAATTATATGGCATCAAAGAAATACCAGCGCATATTATGCC
>JBMSJE010000054.1:0-11976 GCA_049418605.1 Sediminibacterium sp.
TTTTATAGGAATCTTTATAGGCATGGTATTGGTCTAAATTTAAGCGCGGTGGCATTTGCATATTCCATCCATTAGGAGTAAGGTCATTCGCTTTTAAACGCTTTGTTGCTAAAACATTGTAGCCATGAAATGTATCCATTTGCTCATTGAGTCTTTCTTCTCCATAGGCATAATCGCAGTAAATAAAAGTGTCAATACACAAACCCTTATTGGACATATTACAATCTCTTACCACACCACCATCATTGTCACAAGCAGGATAAAATAAACTGTTTGCAAGCATTTCGTTTAATGGTATTGGACCTTGTTCAATATCGTTTACAGTTAGGTTGTTTAAGTAGCTCATAATTACTTATTAATAATCTTTAAGAAATTAATCCTTTAATATCCTTGATTAACTGCTTCTCAGGTTTGGTAAAATAAATTCCGGTTTGCTTTCCCGCTCTCACCCCTCTAAGAAATAAATAAATCACTCCCCCAAAATCTTTATCGTAGTCAAAATCAGGCTTTCTGAGCTTTAAGTACTTGGTTAGAGCAACTGTATATATTAAATACTGAAGATTGTAGTTGTTTTCATACATAGCAGCCCTTACATGATTGGTATCATAAAACTCTAATGAATTACCTAGAAAATTAGATTTCCAATCAAGAATATAATACTTGCCATCATGCTCGAAAAACAAATCTATTTTACCATTCATGATACCTTCTAGTTCGGTAATGGATTTAATTCTAAAAGGATGTGCCTCACTTGATAAAGCTTCCAATTTAGCCGTATTAAAAGGGCTTAATAAAAAGTCAAATTCAAGTTCATTGATTCTTTTGTCCTTTGTAACTTGGTTCATACAAAAAGGAGTACTTCCTGGCATGTCAGCAGCAGTAACCTGCTTCAATAACGCAATAATATTATCTCTATAATCCTCATTGGCAGAACCAGATAAACGCTTCATGGCTTGCTCTACTACCCTCACCCAATTTCTGTCATCCGCAAAATCAATATGCTCAAAAATGTAGTGTAGCAAGTTACCGGTATGTGCTCCTTTTTTAAGGTCTTGAAATGCAAACTTATCATAGGCTGTTTCAAAAGGCGTTGCCGTTTTAGGCGCAATAACAGGGTCATGATCTGGATTTAATCCACTGTAACTTGTTTTAATCCAATTGGGTTGTATGAGTGCAAAAGCATTGGCAACACTATATTCCGCATGTGCTGCTGTAACAGCACCAGTATATATAAAATCACGTTTGGGAGCAGGTGGCATCCACATCTTTATGTTAACATTTGGAATTGCGACAGTTTCATCTTCTACTTCGGATTGTTCGGCTTCGTCAGTTTCCTCGTCAATTGCTGGCTCATTTTGAACATACACAAATTTCTTCAATGCTGACTCAACATAATAATCGGCATTACTAACTGTAATAAAGCATTGGTATCTCGCTCTGGTGATAGCCACATATATTAAACGTCGGTTTTCTTGTTCAGTTTGAGTAGTATATAATTCATGTTGTAGCGGAGTCATTAAATCCTTATTCATTACATAATACTCCCCTGTTGCTGGATCGCGATAACTTCCTGTAGAAAATATAGGTTGATCAGCTAATAAATCCAAATGAGGTGCAATAACAATATTATATTCAAGCCCTTTACTTTTATGGATAGTCACAATTTGTACAGCATCCTGATCACTTTCTAATCTTTGTTGATACTCATCTCCTTCACGTGCATCACCTTCCATGCCTTTTTTCAACCATTGTATGAGTTCACTGGCTTCGTAGTTTTTATTTTTTGCAATTTTGTGCAGTATCTCAATTAATTGCTGAATATTTGAAATGGTTCTTTCAGGATTCTCTTTGGTGTTATTAAATAAACAATCATATACTTTATGATCCGCCATAAATTGTTTAAGCATGGTATATACCCCTTGCTTTGCCCATGATTCCTGGTAGGTTCTAAACTGTGCTAAAATAGATTCCTCATCAGAAGTTAATAACATGGTATCATTATATCCTCCAATATCAGTCATTAAAGCACGATTAATATTGGCCCTCGAAATTTTATTAACTGCTTCTAAAATGTAAAATATTTGTTGCGCTTCTTTAGTTGCTAATAATCGGGTATCATCAATAGTAATAGCAGGTATACGTAAGCTTGATAATAATAATTTTATGGCTAATGCATCCTTATTTGATTTTACCAATATACCAATATCTGATGGTCGAATATCTCTTTTTACTCCATCCTTATCTATTTTATATTTGCCGTCCGTAAACAAATCCGTGACAATTCCTTTAACCGATAAACGAAGTGATTTTTTATTGGCATGCTCTGAAACCTTTATAGGATCCATTGGATTGTCATTGCATAATAATTGCCCCTTTCTATTTGGGATTGGAGAACCAACATTAATATAGCTTATGGCATTAGGAATAGTTGGATCATTATTAAAGTAGAAGGTGTCGAAATTTGGTGTAGGCACGAAAAATTTATTCATCTCATCAATATAGGATTCAGATGAACGATGATTGGTGTTCATATAGTGCAAGTTTTGCACTGAATTTTTTGCATGGAAATAAGTGAATATATCTGCTTTTCTAAATGCATAAATAGACTGCTTTGGATCACCTATATAAAACAATATTTTACCATGTCCGAATAACTTGTCAAATATGGCATATTGTGCCTTGTCTGTATCCTGAAATTCATCAATGAATACTGCATCATATTTTTTCTTGAGGTTAGTAATTAATTGTTGATTAAACTGCCCATTTACCACTGCTTCATAAAGCAATTCAATCATGTCATCAAAAGTGATGATTCCTCTATTTTTCTTTTGTTCAAGAATGCTATTTTTAACATACTCTATGGCAGATAAGGCAATTAAATTAACTTCTGCCTTCATTTTCTTGCCTATCCCCTTGCGCATATCCTTTAATGCGGCTACCTCCTCAAAATATTGCCCAAAAGTATTAACAACGTAAGCAGATTTCTTTTTGGCAATTAATTCAAATAAAAATGTCTCTTTTTCTTCCTCACCCCACACATCAATTTCTAATAATTTTTTGAAAATCGATTTTTGACCACTACCAGTTGATAATTGTCCAAGATACACTTGCTTATTATCTAATATTCTATTAATAATTACTTCTCTTGCAGTAACAATGCTTGCATTAAACGCTGCTTCCCATTGCACCAGTCCATCAAAATAAGCATCTGTTAAAAAATTAGCAGGCTTTGGCTCGTTACTAAATAATAATTTGCCGCCTAATGAAAGCTTTAGCAAATCAAATACGTCCTCATAATTAAGACCAAAAGCCATAAATCGCTTTAAAAAATCCAAGCGAATGGTGGTGATGTTTATTCTCCAATACTCATTAAAGGCGTCTTCAATAAGTTGATTGTATTCATCTGGCGTGATCGTTTCCGCTCCAAATATTTGACCTGTTTCGAAAGAATACTCTGACAGAGTACGTTGACAAAAACTATGTATGGTAAGTACCGATGTTTCATCTAAAAATAACTGGGCGTTTTCTAACTTTTTAGCTACTTCTTCCTTACCCTGTATTTGAATTTGACTTTGCACCATGCTAGTAATGGTGTCATCGTTTATTTGTTGATCTCTACTTACTTTTAAAGCCAGTCGTACAAAGGATCGAACTCTTATTTCTAATTCAGCTACTGCTGCCTTTGTAAAAGTGACCATTAATATTTTTTCAATAGGAATATCCTTCTCAATAACAAGTCTTAAAGTAAGCAAGGCGATGGAATAGGTTTTACCTGTACCAGCACTGGCTTCAATTAAGTTACTCCCTTCTAGCGGTACGATTGTTGCGTCAAAATTGTGATTGATATGTTGAGGCATGAATTTTTTTTTATTGATTCTACATTTTTTATCTAAGAAGCCTTAGGAGCCTTAAAGAAATTAGGAAATTGATCTTTTACTGGTTTGAATACCGCTTTTACATTATCAACCAGCTTTTCATAAGATGCAGCTCCGAAAAAGCCATGACTAACCGCTGTATTTAAATATTCATCGTTAAATGTAAATGACTCTTCATCATCGATTGAATCGGTATAAGCATCCCAAAATGCATCGTGGTTGCCACTTATCATTAACATATCTCTATTACCTATTGCTGGGTAAAAATTAAAATAGGAATGATGTCCTTCTTTAAAATATCCTAAATATTGATTTAAAATAGCAATCGCATCTGCTTGACTAATTTTACCTGCAGCCAATATTGCATTTGTCTTTAGTTTTTTAGGAATGAAAACAAATTCAATATCCGTATCCCCATTAGCTATTATGCCCAAATAAATTACAAAGGCTTTTAACAAGTACTTTAACTGGTCACCTGAATTGCATACGTTAATAAATCGGTTACCATATATAGTATCTACCTTGCCCGTTATAAGTGTATCACCCAAATGAAATTGAATATCAATTGGAGTTTTGGGTAACCCATTAGTGACGTCTATTAATCGTTTTCTAAGATCTTCGATGTCTTCTACAATAAGATCCATCATGGCCTTCCCCATTTTACTCAATGGTAGCTTTCCCGATTTTTTGATGCTTTCATAATAGTCATCAATTTCAGAATCATTCATTGCCATGACATTATCTTGGAATGCCCACTTTGTAAGATGGTCTAATTCAAAAAGCTCATGATCCTTTAATAAAACTTCATCATCATGATAGTAAACATTAAACTGCTTTTGTAAGTATTGACGAGCAGGATTTTGAAGAAATCTAGCAATTTCATTGATGTCAACTACATCCATTGCGAACAACTTAGGATTAGCAGGTTTAGTAGCAATTGTAATTTTTGTTTGATAATGTGATTCGTCTAAATAGCTAACTAATCCATTATTTAATTTGTACCTACTACTAAAGCTATGTAATGGATGCAAGGTTACCCACTCCTTTCTTAGGACGTCAGTATCCTTATTTAAACCATTTGCATCTGGCTCAATACCTCGGGCAACATAATCAATTAATTCATCTACCAATGAGGAAGCTGGTAATTTTGAACCGTCTTTCGGATTCGCACCAACATAACTTATGTATAAATATGCTTGTGCAGACATTAAAGTTTCAAGAAATAAATGTTTATCATTATTCTTTACGTTTCTGTCACCAGGCTTGGGCTCTTCATTTATAATACTAAAACTTAAGGCAGTTTCTTTTCTTGGAAACTTATCGAAATCCATTCCTAGCATCGCAACCACTTTAAATGGAATACTTCGCATAGGCACTAACGAGCAGAATGTAATTCCACCTTTTGCGAAAGAACCCGCTTTCTTCTCCATATCCAACCTTTGTAAAAAGCTATGGCGGAAAACTTCAAAACTAATTTCAACATTAGCATCTTTTTCTAATATAGCCATATGCTCCGTAAACTGAACTAATTTAGTATAGTCCTCGTCATCCTTATCTCCAGCTTGGAATATCATATCCTCAACCAAGGATTGTAAATATTCAGCCCACTCGGATATGGTTCGTGTTTGATTACGATCAGCTAACTTATGTTTTAGCATTTTTACAAAATACAATAAACGTACACGCTCAATTGCTTCAGAACCCTCAGCGGTATCTAAAGGAATGAATGCATCCTGTCCATCATTAATTTCCGGATCCCCACTCATGCAAATTCCATACATGATTTTTTTTAAACCATATTCCCAACTAACATAACGGGTGTCATCTGCAGTTCGTCCTTCCATACTAAATATGATACCTGCCTGCCTTGCTGCTGTTCTTAATGTTTCCTCGTCCTTTATTTTAAATCGGTTACGTATATAAGGCGACTCTAATAATTTTAGTACCGCCTCTACTTTAAAAGATTGAGCATCTATAGTCAATATTTCCTGAATGGCTGTAAATAAATTATTCCCCGCAGCATAGCTTTCATCGGCAATATTATATTTAAACTCATATTTAGAATTACTAAACACCGAATGGATAAATGGTGCGTATAACTCAATATCACTTACTAACACGACAATATCCTTTGGTGCCAATGGTTCTTTTTTCTTATCAACCAATTCTACTAAGTAATTATGTAAAATTTCCACCTCTCTTACCGGCGTATAAGCACCATTAATCGTTATGGAACCATCTTTAACATCCGAATTAGTCAACACCAAACGTTCCTCCTTTTTGGAGTTATTGTATATATCGTATTGTATTTTCTTTAATAAGGTTTCGGTATTATCAATAGGTAATGCAAAATCGTCATTGTATACATTGACAAAATCATCTTTATCCATCAATAATTTAAAGGATTCTTTTATGATTTTCCCCCAGTTTAACAATAAATCATTTCCTACCAATAAATGATCTACTTCCTTTCGATGCTTATTTCTTTTTCTTAGCAACTTGGTTATTTGCTGCTCCGAACTATAATCCATCCACATATGCTCAGGACAAGGATTCACTAAATACAAATGAATATCAATAAACTGTGCCAGTGCTTGAAAAATACGTAAATAATATGGGGTAATTACTGCAATTCCAAACAAATGTAGCGTAGGGATATTTCGCTTTACCGATGCTTGTACTTCAGGGTTCGTTAAAGCTGACACTAAGGAATTGGCCATTTGTACTCTATCCTCGTATCCACTACCTAGCTTAATTTTTACATTCATCCATAACCACATTTGCCAGGTATCAGGAGCCTCTCCATTACTCACTTTTTCATTCCAAATTTCAATAATATCATGACGGTATATTTGATATTGATCAAATAAATCAGCTAATTCATCACTTAATGCAATACGCTTGATATCATTTCCAATATAATAGTTTGAAATGTTTGTATAGGTATTTAAAAAATCGGGATGATTTAATAAACCGTAGATACACCAACGTATATCCTCCGAGTTTACAATACTGTTTCCAGATCTAAGGCTTTTTCGATAAATCTCCGTAATGATATCATTAGGCTTACAAAAATTAATATTCGCTGCTATCCCATTTTGCTTTGCAATAGTTTGTTTTAACCAACTATTCATCCCTTCGGTTTGGGTAACAATCCATTGCTTCACAAATGGATCTTGTGCAGTCGCTTTTAACTCATGTGCAAGCAAATGCGACAAAGGTTGTAATGAATTAGAAACATTTAAATTTATACTCATACTTGCTTTTTCATTTTTTATTGATCTATTCTACCGGTGATTCCAGAAATTCTTTTTACACAAGTACTCACTGCATAATCAATGGTGTCTTGCTTTCCCTGAATGGTGATATGATCTTTTGCACGGGTAATGCCAGTATATAACAACTCGCGGGTCAACAATGCATTGCTTGTACCTTCCGGCAATACCACCAATACATTATTAAACTCCGAGCCCTGACTTTTATGTATCGTCATTGCAAACACAGTTTCACTATACGTCAAATAGGCAGGCAATACCGATTTAACGCCTCCTTTTGCGTCTTCAAAATAAGCCTTCATGTTTCCACTTGAATCTTTTCTTAAAATACCGGCATCCCCATTGAATAATTCTAAGTCATACATATTGCGGGTTACCATTATTGGGCGGTTTTCATAAAAATCACCATCAGGTTTTAACAATCCTTTTTTACGTAAATGCAATTCAATAAATTTATTGATGGCCTTCATACCTCTATTACTCTCACGTACTGCAACCAAAACTCTTAATTGATTTAACTTTTTTAAAGCTTCCGCAATGTCCAACTCATTAATATAGGCTTCATATCCTTCCACAAATTTGGAAAGTATCTCCTCCTTATATTCAAAATCAAATGTCACATTACTAGCAGTTGGGGCACCTATCAAACTTTTTAACCCTTCTAAATCGCCTTCAATGACTGCCCTACTCACTTTTCCAATAGCCCCTTGGCTATTAAAACGGTGACTGAACTTTAATTCAATAATATGGCCTGCTAATAACTGCTTGGTATCATCAATAAACTCGGCATTTATTTTTCTATCGTCATCGGTAATAAATTGATTGATCCATTGTGCCGTCGTATTTGAAAACTGATTTAAACTAGGTAATGTTTGACATAAATCACCTAATAAACTTCCTGCTTCCACCGATGCCAATTGATCCTTGTCTCCTAGTAATATAATTCTTGTACTATCCCCTAATGAGGCTAACAATTTTGAGAACATAGGAACATCTATCATAGAGGCCTCATCCACTACTACCCAATTATACGGCAATGGATTTTCTGCATTGTGTTTAAAATTTACAGACTCTCTTTTATACCCTAACAAACTATGAATAGTACTCGGTACTAACTGAGCAATTTTTTGTTTTGTTTCATTGGTAAAATTTAGCGTACTTCCTTTCAACGATTCCAACATTCGCATAGATGCCTTTCCTGTTGGAGCTGCCAATGCCACTGTCGCATTTGGATCTAGAGCATATAATACAATTAAAAGCTTTGCAAGTGTGGTTGTTTTTCCGGTACCAGGTCCTCCTGTGATAATGCTAAAATTATTTAAGAGTGCTTGTGTAACGGCAACCAATTGCCAATCCACTTTTTCTTTTGTCGTTAACCCATCTAACTTATAATCCGTTTTTAGTGATTGTATTAATTCCTTTTGAGACTCTAATTGACTCATTCTACTTGCCAACACCGTCTTTTCTGCAGCCATCAAATCTTTTAATTTATTAATGATGCTGGTTTCATATTTAAAATAGCGTTGAAAGTACAATCGATTATTGTGAAGTATAAATGGAGTCTTTAATACATCTTGTTTTGAAACTAAGTGTTTTAAGCTAACCAACTCTTTTACACTAACTGGATTGCTATAAGGCGTGGACGCCAAATTTGCGGGCACATCATCCACTGAAATACAAATATTACCTTCTGTTAATTTTTGTGACAAAATATAAGCGAAAGGCCAAATAGCAGGTTCTTCAAAATATTCTGCAAACTGTCTGTGTATATCGTCGGTAATATTCATATTGCGTCTTTTAATGCGTTAATCTGCTATTCTTATTTTTTTAAATTCTTCATTTCGCTTCCAGTAGCATAAGGTACTTTACCAGTAGGTACTTTTTTAGATGCAGGTACTAAATGTGCCTCACTGTCATCACAGAAAAAATCTACTGCTGCGGCTTCTAATATCTTATCTTTTGATAAACCACCTAAAAAATGAATTTCGTGTATATACACGCCCCATTCCTTTAATGTATTAACGACCCTTTGAATTGCATCACCGGATCGAGCTGTTATGATAGCAGCTTTAAGTGGCGATAATTCTTCTGGGCCAGGCAAATACTGTTGTATATGCGAGAGTTTTAGAAGAAATTTTGCAAATGGCCCTTCGGGCAAAGGAACATTTTCATTCTCTTTTTCGTGTTTTAAAAATGCGTCTAAACCTTCGGTTTGATATCTATATTCACTGCTTGTAAATAATACTTCATCTGCATCAAAACCAAATTTGACAACATCAGGATTGTTATTGATTTTATCTGGGGCATTTAAAATAATGGCAGCCGCAGCTAATTTAGAATCGATGACTTTTTGTACATCATCTTCATCACGAGATAAAAATAAATCAACTCCATATCCAGGTAAATAAGAACTAATTGGCTGCCCACCTGTAAACGCCATACGGGTTATATCCAAATTGTGTGCCTTAATAGAATTCATGACACGCATACCCGTTTGAGGACTATTGCTTGACATTACAACTATTTCAACAACCTGCTGGCTGCTAATTTTATTTAAATCGAGCAGTTTTTTAACCAACTGAAAAGATGGCCCTGGATCTAAAATCACATTTTCATTTTCGGCTTGGTGCTTTCTAAATGCAGTTATGCCTTCACTATTAAATATTTCATTCTCATGCTCCAAAGAAAATAAAGAACGTGATGAAATTCCAACAACTAATATATTTGATAAGTCTACTGGCATAATAAATTGTATTCGTTATAATTTAATACTTGCTTCTTTGATCTACAAAATTACAATAGGCACATTCCTGATTACTAGCTGGCGCTAATTCTTGCGAAGCACAAGCAATCAATTTATCAAGTGTTGGCTCTACCCAGTTATAATTACCAGTATAACCAATAAGACGTGTCCTAAACCTTAACTCATCATTAAAATTAGGCTGGGTAGGATCACCAGTGGTATAAACAAAATAACCTGTTGGAGATACGGTAAAACCATTTTTTGACAATAACCATTGGTAAAATTCCATTTGGCGGCGATACGTATCATGATAACTGGCGGTACTCAATTCACTTACAGCCTCATCCTTAGCAGTTGCTTTATAGTCTACAACATATAAAGTTCCTGCATCGTCTACCCATATATCATCAACAGCTCCATAAAATTCATACCCATTATACATGGCCTGAATACCTTTAAAATTGAATCTCCAATCTTCCATTTTTGGGTGCTGAAAAGGCACAAGGTCTAAATCATACGCTTTAACCAAAGGATGAGGTTGCTGAATGGTTCTGAACGAATCAAATTCTTTTTTAAATAACGCGTCTACTGCATTATTTAAAGAAAAGGGAAACCCAGAAGGCCTACCTACTCCTTTTACTCGATCTAAATAAAAGCATCTTGGACACTCGGTAAAGAGCTCAACTTTACTTCTACTAAATTTAAAAGGCGCGCCTGGTATGAAATGTTTTGTTGCTGTCATTGTGGTTTTTTAGTTTTAAAGCCCCTCATTAATTTTCATTAAGCGCTTTAATTTTTAATTGATGCTGATAAAAATAACTCCGCTTACCTAGCTTATGCTTTTTCCAAATCAAGTCCACAATTGCACGGCGGCTTGGAATTGTTGCGTTGGTATTGAGTAATTCTAGTGTACGATAATTTTTAATTTCTTCATGAATGTCATTTTTAACATCTTGAATCCATTTTTGTCTTCTTTCTTCCGGCAATGAAACGCTCCCCTTGTCATAACAAACCCCTAAAAACAAAAAAGTATCCATACAACTTAATACAGCCGTTTTGGCTTCGTTGCGCTTTAAACCAAACTGGGTTAATGTAAGATCCAATTTAAGTTTTACGTCTTCTGCATCAACACCTTCATCTAAAAAAAGAATTAAATCATCCTCATATCTAACAACGGTAACTCCTTCGTAAAAATTTGACAAGTTTAATTGAGCAATATAATAGTTTGCCAATAAAACAGAAGTACCCATGCCTAGTGGAAGTCCGGTATATTCATGCGCAGACTTATTATCTATCAACGACTTTCTAATTAATGCCATAAGTCTTGGGCCAATTTGTGAACCATGGCTCAATTCTAAAAGCGATAGTAATTTAACAGTATCAACACTTGGATAAAAATCCTTAATATCTGTTCTAATAATTTGACGAGTTGGTTGAGACTTAATAAACCCCCTAATTTTTGCCGTTATTGCAGGTATATTTTGGTTGGGCTTATTGTCATCATCCACAATGCCAATTTCATTTAACTTATTTAAAATACACCTCACCACTACTTGATCCCTCAAACAAAGGATAGATATTTTTCTAATTTTTTCAGGTTTGGTCTCAAATGATAAACACTTGAATTTCTTAAACGTAAATTTTGGAACATGGTCGCTTCCATTTTCAAAATCGTTTACCAAACGATATATATCCCATAAAAATTTTTCTTTCGTTTCCTCAGATTCATATACATGAATAGTGGACTGGCCATCCAAACCAATAGGTAGTAAGCTAAATTTTTGGGGATTATAAAATAAATCATAGTCCTTTAAGGCAGTAGAACGTCGTTTATTCTTAACCTTGCCATTCACAAGACCCTTCAATGCTTTTTTGATTTCCTCCATTGAAAATAAGGGAGCTCCTTTTTCTAATTCGAGGGCTTGGATGTCTATTTTCATACGTTTAAAATTTAAAAAGTTGGGGGTGAATCGGTACTTTGGCGTTAGTTGCCATGATGTAAGCGCGTGTGCCTATTTGTTAGGCTGGTATATAATTTCACCCCCATTTTAAGTTTACTGTTTTTATTAGTTTAACATTACTT
>JBMSJE010000055.1:0-11770 GCA_049418605.1 Sediminibacterium sp.
TCATCCATTTCAGGATAATTATCATCCTTTAATTTATAGTCTGCTATTTCACCATCATCATCAACAATAAATTCGCTGTCGTCCAGAGGCTCATATTCATCTAATGGAGCGGGCTCGTCATCTACAATTTCAGATTCAAATTCATTATCAACTTCTTCTCCAAACTCAATTTCCTTTTCACCCTCCGCCATTTCGAGCGCCGGATTTTCTTCTAATTCAGATTGAATCCTTTCTTCCAAATTAGCAGTAGGTACCTGCAACAGTTTCATGAGCTGAATCTGTTGAGGAGATAGCTTTTGTAATAATTTTTGTTGAAAAGATTGACTTAAAGACATCCGTGAAATTCAAGTAATTATAACACTTTAGAAATCGCTACTAACATTTTTTCGCCCTTCTCTTTTATTTGTTCCTCTGTCCATAATAAACTTATGGCAGTAGAAACAGTTCGGCTCATGATAGCATCACTTTTTGCAAAAGACCTAGTTTGTAAAGCCAGTAAAGCACTTGTTTGTTCCTGATTTAATCGGTTCAGTGTTCTTGCATTTTTTAAATGATCCCACTTGGTAATATAGTGCCAGTTATTTGCATACCAGTAAAAATTACCAGCAAAAACCCCTGCTTCTTTCAATGACTCGATCGCAGCTTTAGTACCAGCTTCTGTGGGAAGCATCCAAGATAAAAAACTACAGCTATCACCAGCTTCATCAGGCACTGATCTAAACTGAATGCCTGGAACCTGCTCTAAATAACTACGTAATAATTTGTTGTTTTTGCGTTGGATAGCTAAAAAAGTATCGAGCTTTTTAATTTGCGCTAACCCAACGGCAGCGTGCAGTTCACTGATTCTAAAATTGTATCCAATAAATGGATGCAGGTCGGCACCGCGGTCTACACCAAGGTGGTCATGACCATGATCGGTGTAGGCATCGCATTTGGTGTACACCTCTTTGTTATTTGTCATAACCACACCGCCTTCACCACAAGTAATTGTTTTTACAAAGTCAAAAGAAAAAGTACCTACGTCACCAATAGTGCCTAATTTTTTTCCTTTATACGTGCCGCCAATGCTCTGACAAGCATCTTCCAATAATATTAGATTGTGGTCGGTGCAAATTTGTTGAAGTGCATCCATATCGGCCATGCTACCGCACATATGAACGGGCATGATGCATTTTGTTTTTGGCGTAATAGCAGCCTTTACCGCAGCCGGGTCAAGCGTTAATGTTTCATCGATGTCTACTAAAACGGGCACGGCGCCAACGCTTAATATGGCTTCAAAACTTGCCACAAAAGTAAAAGAAGGCATGATTACCTCGTCTCCAACACCAATACCTAGTGCTGCCATAGCAGTGGTGAGTGCCGCTGTACCGCTAGAGGTCAGTTGCGCATGCGCGCAACCAAAAACAGTAGAAACAGCCGCTTCCAATTCTTTGGATTTCCAGATCCCTTTTCGAGGACCATCAAACCCATAACGCATGAGTATTCCGGTTTCTAGTACCTCATTCACTTCTTTTCTTTCCTCGTCACCAAAAAATTCAAATCCTGGCATATAAAATGTTTAGAATGCAAAGGTAAAGAACTTAGCCGCATCTTTTATTGGCATTATCTTTGCTTTATGAATCCAACCTTATTTTATTGCTACGACGCTTATTGTGGCTGGTGCTATGGGTTTTGCCCCGTGATCAAAAAAATAGCCGAAAACTACCCCAATCTTCCCATGGAAGTGCTTTCGGGCGGTATGATCATGCCCGAAAAACCGGTTTCTATTAGCGCTACCGCCCATTATATTTTGGGTGCCTACAAAAATGTAGAGGAATTAACTGGTGTAGAATTTGGCGAAGACTACCTCTGGCATATAAAAAATCCTGAATTAAGTGACTGGTTCCCGCATTCCGAAAAAGCGGCTATTGCACTTTGCATATTTAAGGAGTTTTACCCGGCACGGCAGGTTGAGTTTGCCACTGATTTACAAATTGCCCTACACTACGAAGGACGCGATTTAACGGACAATGAAGCATACAGACACTTACTTGAAAAATATAGTATTGCACCCGAAACATTTTATGAAAAGCTAAGCAGTGAAACCTATAAAGACCAGGCCCACTATGAGTTTTCGCTTGTTAAGCAATTACAAGTATCAGGTTTCCCATGCGTTTTATTACAAGTGAACGAATCAAAATTTCATTTGTTAGCAAGGGGTTACACCGATTACGAAACACTGAAATCTCGACTTGATTTGGCGTTAGAGGAAGCAGCAAAAACGATTTAGTAGTATTTTAACCTGATTTTACCTTTACTTTGCACAACGTAAACAAAGCATATGGAGTATAGTAATTTAGTATCAATCTCTGGCCTTAGTGGTCTATTTGAAATGGTGGCGAGCAAAACAGATGGCGCCATCGTAAAGTCGTTAGAAGATCAAACCACAAAGTTTGTGAGTAGTAGAGTGCACAATTTCTCGCACTTAGAAAGCATCGAAGTGTATACCGTTCGTGATAATATCAATTTGGTGGAGCTTTTTCAAACCATGTTGGCTTCAAAAGAAGCGGTTCCTTCCGAAAAAGACCCTGCTGCAATTGTCGCTTACTTTAAAAAAGTATATGCAGATATGGACTTTGACCGTGTTTATCCTAGCGATATGAAAAAGATGGTAAAATGGTTTGGCATTTTAAAGGCCAACAACATTGAAATGAAATTAACCGAAGAGCCAGAAGACGAAACAGAAGCATAAAATTCATACATGATATAAAAGGTCGCAAAAGCTTGTCTCTTGCGACTTTTTTTTGCCACAACCTACCTAATAAATTGCTAGAAATCTTACATTGTGACACTCAATACATGGCCATGAAAAAATTCTTACTCATTACAATTTTAGGATGCTCCCTTTTTTCTAGTAAAGCACAACGGTTTTCAGAAAAATCAGAGGCATCTGAAGCATGGGTAAATGCTCAGTTTAGTAAATTAACACCCGAAGAGCGCATTGCACAACTTATGATTGTAAGAGCGCATAGTAATTTAGGTGAAGCACATGTAAAAGAAGTTACAGATTTAGTAACCAAATACAATGTAGGCGGTTTGTGTTTTTTTCAGGGAGGTCCTGTCAGACAAGCTTTGTTAACCAACACGTATCAATCACTTGCTAAAACGCCACTCATGATTGCTATTGATGGCGAGTGGGGCCTAGGTATGCGCCTTGATAGTGTTATTAATTTTCCAAGACAACTGATGATGGGTGCTGTTAATGATGCAAAACTTATTTATGAATTTGGCCGTATTGTGGGTGAGCAGTGCAAGCGCATTGGTATACAAGTCAATTACGCGCCGGATGTAGACATCAATAACAATCCAAAAAATCCAGTCATCAACGATCGAAGTTTTGGAGAAGATAAATACAAAGTAGCACAGTATGGTGTAGCGTATATGCGTGGTATGCAAGACGTTAATGTGATGGCATGTGCTAAACATTTTCCTGGACACGGAGACGTAGCCGTAGACTCACATTATGATTTACCCATTATTCAAAAATCTAAAAACGCACTTGACTCCTTAGAGTTATATCCTTTTAAAGAAATGATAAAAGCGGGTGTAGGTAGTGTTATGATGGCACACCTCTCTATTCCTGCATTAGATACCACTACTAATTTACCTACCTCATTATCTGCAATAGCGGTTCAAAATTTACTACGTAAAGAACTTGGATATAATGGCATTACGTTTACGGATGCACTAGAAATGAAAGGTGTCAGTAAATTTTTTCCGAAGGGAGAAGCCTCTGTACAATCTTTAATTGCAGGCAACGATATGCTATGTTTACCTGGTGATATTGAAGGTAGTATTGAAAAAGTAAAAGAAGCTATTGCGGCTGGAAAACTAAGCTGGGAAGACCTTAACGAAAGAGTTAAAAAAGTATTACGTGCTAAATACAATTTAGGCCTCGCAAATTTACAACCCATCGACACCGCAAATATAGCAGCTGACTTAAACGCCTCTACCAATGCACTAAAAGAAATACTAGCTAAAAAAGCGTTGACCGTTTTAAAACTTGATAATAAAAAATTATTACCGTTACAAACAAAAAATACAAAAACACTCTACATAGGTATTGGCATCAATAAAGAAAATATTTTTGCTGCTAGTATCAAAAAGGCTTACAATGCAGACATTGTATTATTTGATTACGCAGATAGCACCAGTAGGGTTGATAGCATTGCCAAATTAACAAGTAACTATGACGCTGTTATAGTAGGGATGCATAATTTCAATAGACGTCCAGCCAATAATTTTGGTATATCGGCTAATGCCGTTGATTTACTATCAAAACTTCAAAGCTCCAATACCATCAACTTTTGTTTTGGAAATCCATACGCAATTGCAAATTTATGCGGTGCCAACAATGTTGTGGTTTGTTATGAAGATGATGACATCACACAAAAAGCAGGTATGCAATTACTACTAGGCCTTACACAACCAGAAGGTAAATTACCTGTTACTGTTTGTGAAAATTTTAGCTTTGGCAGCGGTATCGAAACGGCAAGTTATTTTAGTACAGCTGTTCCTGAAGAAGTAGGCATGAGTAGTGCAGGTCTGCAAAAAATTGATAGCATTGCTAATGCTGCTATTGATAGTGCTGCCATTCCTGGCTGTGTGGTACTAGTTGCCAAAAATGGAAAAATTGTCTACAATAAAGCGTTTGGCACCACCAATTACAACAACAGTGTTCCCATGCAAACGGATATGGTGTTTGATTTGGCGTCAGTAACAAAAATCTCTGCAACTACCGTTGCTATCATGAAACTTGTTGAAACAAAAAAAGTAAAACTAAATAAAACCATTGGTGATTATATTCCATGGGTTCGTGGTTCAGATAAAGCGTCCATTAAAATTTCAGATCTTTTATTGCACCAAGCTGGACTTGTTCCTTTCATTACTTTTTATAAAGAAGTATTAGACCCTACTACCAATAAACCCTCTCCCAAATATTTTTCTACTGTTGCTACCCCGCAATTTTCAGTTCGTGTTGCAGAAAATGTATACCTCCGAAACGATTGGCAGGACACTATGTACACACGTATTTTATCAAGTAGTACGCCAACAAGTGGCAAATATGTATACAGTGACAATGATTTTATTTTTCTAGGAAAAGTGGTTGAAGCTGTTACTGGCATGGGCTTAGATGCCTATGTGAACGAAACTTTTTATACCCCGCTAGGCATGCATAGTACCGGCTTTTTACCAACGGCAAAAATGCCACTGAGTAAAATTATACCTACAGAAGTTGAAACACATTTTAGAGCACAACAAATGCATGGTGATGTTCATGACGAAGGTGCTGCCATGTTTGGTGGCGTGGCTGGACATGCAGGACTGTTTAGCAATGCCTATGATTTAGCAAAGCTTTACCAGATGCTATTAAATGGTGGGATATTAAACGGTACACGTTATTTCAAAAAATCTACGATTCAAAAATTTACTGCCTACAGTTCTAGTATTTCTAGAAGAGGATTAGGATTTGATAAACCTGAAAAAGACAATGCCACTAGAAAAGAAGCCTACCCTTCTAAAAGTGTATCTCCTGAAACCTACGGCCACACTGGATTTACGGGCACATGCGTTTGGGTGGATCCCACAAAACAACTGGTCTATATCTTTTTATCGAGCAGGGTTTCTCCTACAAGAAACAATACCAAATTTGGAAGATTAAATGTGCGACCTAATATTCAAGAAGCCATCTATAGCGCAATCCAATAAAATTGGTTAACTTACTGCCAAGCACTATTATTAAGGTGCGCGGTGCTCATGATATCCATTGCCATTGTAGATGATCACCGCCTCATGCGGGCTGGACTAGCCAATATGATTGCTGGATTTAAGGGTTATAAAGTAACTATCGAGGCCGGTAACGGACTTCTATTTATTGAATCCCTTAAAAAAAATAAGGCCCCTAGTATTGTACTGCTCGATATTAATATGCCAGAAATGGACGGGTATCAAACAGCACAGTGGATTCGACAACATTTACCCGATACAAAAATCATTGCACTTAGCATGTATGAGAATGATTACGCCATCATACAAATGCTAAAAAATGGATGTCATGGTTATTTATTAAAGAATTCGGAACCAATGCTACTTTATACCGCCTTCAACGAAATAAAAAAATACGGTTATTTTAGCAACGATATGGTTTCTGATAAACTCATACATTATATAGGTGACGAATCGGCACTTAAAAAACAACAAGATCAAGTCAATCAATTAACAGACAAGGAAAAAGCCTTTATGGGCTGGGTTTGCACCGATAAAACCTATAAAGAAATTGCCGATATCATGTTTATCAGTCCGCGCACGGTAGATACGTACAGGGATCATCTATTCAAAAAATTAGACATTAAAACCAGGGTTGGCCTTGCATTATTTGCCATCAAAAATAACTTAGCAGAACTATAGTTTTTATGAATTAATTTTAATTCATGCTATTGATAAAGCGGACTTTATTTTTTATTGGTTATTTAGTGCTAACATTACACGCATTTGCCCAATTGCCTCCTATTGGAAGTTGGCGTGTGCACCACAGTTATGCTGGAACATTAGAAGTGGTTAAAGGGGATAAAATTTACACGGCTACCCCGCAGGCTATTTTTAGCAACACCCTTACCAATCAGTTCGAATATTTTAACAAATTAACCGGCTTATCAGAAGCTTCTATCGCTACCATTCAGTGGGATCATGAAACAGCACAGCTGGTGGTTGCTTATACCAACAACAATATTGATGTCATTAAAGGAGGTCTTGTAAAAAATATCTATGATCTTGTAAGAACGAGTCGTATTCAAAAAATTAATTCCATCTATTGTGAAAAAGGTTTGGCATATGTAAGCACCAACGTAGGCGTGGTAGTCATTGACTTGTTAAAATATGAAATAAAAGAAAGCTGGATATTAGGAACCAATGGAAATACGTTAGAAATTTTTTCAATCACCAAAGGTCCAAACTACTGGTATGCAGCTACCCAAAATGGCATTTATGTTACCTCCGTATCCAACACAAATATCGCTGACGCAAAATCTTGGACCCTTTTTTATAACGCAGCCAATAACTTACCCGTAAAAAAAATATACAGTGCCCCTACTGGACTAATCATTGAAAAAAATGATAGTCTCTTATTCATTCAACCAACTTCTACAACTACTTTATTTTACAAAGCATCGGAGCAAATTAAAACATGGCAGTTGAGCGAAGAAAAAATTACAATTGCTACTACGCATGCACAAACCAATAAAGCATTTGTATATCAATTATCAATGACTAATGCAACTGCGGCTGTTTTTGAAGAACCAGCTACATTAATTAATCCTAACGCCTGTGTTTTTTCCAACGGCACCATTTGGATCAGTGACCAGGTAACAGGCCTTATAAAATTAGACCCAAGTACTGGTAGGTTTGTAAAAATAGTTCCGGGTGGACCGGGTGGACCCATCACGACAGCACTATTAGCTACAAGTACAGCCGTATTAGCAGCGTCGAATTCCAAAAAAGGATTGGGGACCTTAGAAAATGGAAAATGGCAACAATTAAATGGATTGGATAGCGTCATAGGGGTTCAGTCCATTGCAAAAAATAATCTAGATCAAAGTATTTGGCTTACTACTGCACAAATGGGCCTAGCACAGTGGCATAATAACAAACTTCAAATCTTTAACCCCCAAAATAGCAGCCTTAAAGCTGCCGCAAACAATGCCTGTTTTACTAGTGGTGTAGCAGTTGATACCAAAGGAAATAGTTGGGTGAGCAACACAGGCACAACTACTTCACTCCATGTAAAACAGCCCGATGGAAAATGGACCGGATTTACGAACCCATTTGGCGTAACAGATGCAGGCGCTATTGAAATAGATGAGGTTGGACAAATCTGGTGTGCTACCAAGAATGCAAATGGACTACTTGTATATCATCCAGGAAATTCTTTAACATCTAGTACAGATGATACATGGAAACAATACAAAGCGGGAACAGGCATTGGTAATTTGCCTAGCAACCAAGTAAACTGTATTGCAAAAGATAAAAATGGATTTGTTTGGGTGGGTACCGACAGAGGCATTGGAATTATACAGTGTACCGAAAATATTTTTACTCCCGCAGGTTGCGATGCACTATTACCTGTTGTGCAGCAAGATAGGTTTGCAGGACTTTTATTTAAAGATGAAAATGTACAAACCATTGCTGTTGATGGCGCCGATAGAAAATGGGTGGGCACAAAAAATGGCGTTTGGTTAATTAGCGCAACAGGAGAAAAAGTTATTTATAAATTTTCATCAAGTAATAGCCCTTTGCCAGGCAATGATATTTCTAAAATATCCATAGACCCACTAACGGGGGAAGTTTTTATTGCTACTAGTAATGGGCTCTGCAGTTTTAGAAGTACGGCTACTGAAGCGGTGTCATCACCCCAAAAAGTACTTGTATTCCCAAACCCTGTTCCACCAGGATATAGTGGTAGTATCGCTATTAGAGGACTAACAAATAATGCACTTGTAAAAATAACCAACTTGTATGGCGCACTTATTTATCAAACCAGAGCGCTTGGTGGCCAAGCTATTTGGGATGGTAAAAATACAAGTGGCTCAAAAGTAGCCAGCGGGGTGTATTTAGTTATTTGCAGAGACGATAGTGGTGCAGAAAAAATTGCTACAAAAATTACGATTGTTCAGGGCAGGTAATATTACTTTTTTTGAAAATCGTAAAACCTTGCTACTACAAATTTTAAAGTTCCTTGTTCTCCTGGGGCTACACGGTACATCAATCGGCGCATTTTACCTGTTGGAATTTGCACCCCGTTTGCATCTTTTTCATATAGTGGGTAAGTGCGCATTAAAACACCTTCCAAAAGCATATACTTGTCGGAACCCTTGTAACCATCTCTAAGTCTTGGATCGTCTAAAATGTCTGGAAAAACAATGGGTGCCACTGATTTATTTTCTTGAGAACTAATCGCAATCACTGAGCTTTTATTCAATGAGTCGATCGAAGCAACATATAATAGCAATTCAGGAAAACCATCTTTGTTCAGGTCATCTACTTCTGCACCCATTAAAACACCTTTTAACTCAAAACTAAAATCACGTGCTTCACTTTCAAAACCCACTGGGTAAATAGTGATTGGATTTTTTTCTGATGATTTATTGTAACAGTTAACGCGAAAGCCAGCCTTACCCACTTTCATGGTCGTATCCATACGACGACCCTGCGCCATTAATACAGTTGGGATAAGTGTTAGCGCAAAAATAAGTGTACGAAAAAGCATGAAACGCATACGAAAAAGTAGTTTAAGCCACTAAATTAAATAAAATAATGGTAGTTACATATTTCTTCTATACTGACCGCCCACTTCATATAATGCTTCGGTAATTTGACCCAAAGAACAATATTTTACAGCGTCCATCAGTGATTCAAATAAATTATCACCAGCAATAGCCGCCTTTTTTAAAGCCGCAATTTTACTGGGTGCAACCTCTTCATTACGTTTCCAAAAAGCATGTAAATGATCAATTTGCCGATCCTTTTCGGTGGTTGTAGAGCGAATTACTTCGGTTGGCAAAATAGTAGGGCTTCCTTTTTTATTTAAAAAACTATTTACACCAACAATCGGAAGTTCTCCAGTATGTTTTAGCGTTTCGTAATACATACTTTCTTCCTGAATTTTATTGCGCTGGTACATCCTTTCCATAGCACCTAGTACACCTCCTCTTTCACTGATTTTCTCAAATTCAAGTAACACCGCTTCTTCTACCAAATCCGTTAAGGCTTCAATAGCAAAACTACCCTGAATAAAATTTTCAGTTTTGGCAGCACCTAATTCTTTATTAATGATGAGTTGAATAGCCATCGCTCTTCTTACACTTTCCTCGGTAGGTGTTGTAATTGCTTCATCGTAAGCGTTGGTATGCAGGCTATTACAGTTATCATAAATGGCATAGAGCGCTTGGAGTGTTGTTCTGATATCATTAAAATCAATTTCTTGCGCGTGCAAACTTCTTCCACTCGTTTGAATATGGTATTTCAGTTTTTGAGAACGCTCATTTCCTTTGTATTTTAATTTGATGGCTTTGGCCCAAATTCTACGCGCCACTCTGCCAATTACACTGTACTCCGGATCCATACCATTGCTGAAGAAAAAAGATAAGTTAGGTGCAAAATCATCGATATGCATACCCCTACTTAAATAATATTCTACATAGGTAAAACCATTGGCAAGTGTAAAAGCAAGCTGCGTAATTGGATTGGCGCCTGCTTCTGCAATATGATATCCACTAATACTGACACTATAAAAGTTTTGTACTTGATGCGTGATAAAGTATGATTGTACATCACCCATTAATTTTAGTGCAAACTCGGTAGAAAAAATACAAGTATTTTGAGCCTGGTCTTCTTTTAATATATCTGCTTGCACAGTACCGCGCACACTTGATAATGCTGCTGCTTTTAATGTTGCATAAACATCGGGAGGTAGCACTTCGTCGCCACTTAAACCAAATAGTTGAAGTCCCAGTCCACTATTGCCTTCCGGTAGTTTACCACCACTATCTGATACCGCATATTGAGGAGCTGTTGATGATCCGTATTTTTTTTGTAATGCTTTTTCAACAAGGTGCGCTGCATTATTTGAGGCAATCCACTTTTCACAAAGTTGATCAATAGCAGCATGCATAAAAAATGCCAAAATAATAGGAGCGGGACCATTAATGGTCATACTTACCGATGTTTTTGGATCGCACAAATCAAAGCCGCTGTATAATTTTTTAGCATCGTCAATGGTGGCAATATTAACACCGCTATTTCCAATTTTCCCAAAAATATCGGGGCGTCTTGCAGGATCTTCACCATATAATGTAACACTATCAAACGCCGTTGATAATCGTATCGCTGGTTGATCTACCGAAACATAATGAAACCTTCTATTGGTTCTTTCCGGACAGCCTTCACCAGCAAACATTCGGGTAGGATCTTCACCTTCTCTTTTAAGTTCAAATACGCCTGCTGTATACGGAAATTTTCCGGGGACATTTTCTTGCAACTGCCATTTTAGTATACTACCACTATCTGTATAGGTAGGCAGCATTACTTTTGCAATTTTACTGCCACTGAGTGATGTTGTGGAAAGTGGAATAGAAATATTTTTATCCCTAATGGTATAGGTTAAAAATTCGGCACTGTATTTTTCTACAACAGATGGCCAGTTCTCAATTAATACTTTGCAATTTGGATCAAGTGCCGCTACAATATTTTCTTTTGCTTTTGTAACCTCGTTTACGGCTATATCATTTTTATGGGCATCAAGTATTTCAAGGGTTCCGTTTAACTGATATAGTTTTGTTGCAAGTGCTACTTGTTCTAGTACCCACGCATCATAAGACCTATTGCTCGCCGCTATTTCAGCAAGATAGCGCACTTTATTTGCAGGAATAATGGGCGCTTGTTGTGCTACTTTTTTTAGTTCTTCTGAAACGCTATTTACACTGACACTAGGTGTAAAAACAATGCCCGTTTTAGCGACTACAGTTTCAAAAATTAAATCTACTAGCTGATGAATGCCTGGGTCATTAAACTGCGCCGCAATAGTACCTACTACTGGAAGTGTTTCATCTGCAGCCTCCCACAATTGATGACTACGTTTGTACTGCTTTCGCACATCATGCAGTGCATCTTTTGCACCAGACTTATCAAATTTGTTCATGCAAATAATATCTGCATAATCAATCATGTTTATTTTTTC
>JBMSJE010000056.1:0-11740 GCA_049418605.1 Sediminibacterium sp.
TAAAACAATTGTTACAACAATTAATTGGGTGAATCTTTGTTTTATACCGGTGAACATGGCGTATTATTTTATTTTGTTACAATATTTAGTATTTCAAATCGTTTTATAAAATTAACAAACTTTATCCTTATTTAAAGGGCTCTCACCGATATTCAACAACAGTGCCCTATTATCCTGCTACCTTGCCTTTAAACTTATTTAAATAATATCTGTCTAGCATTATAGATTAACTTTGCACTGCCTAATTAGCACCTTTTTATGAAAAAATTATTGTCGTTACTTTCCCTTGTTTTTTTAGTTTCTTTTGCGAGCGCTCAATCTGTAGCTACCGTTAAAGGGATTTTAATAGATTCTTTAAATAAACAATCTTTAAAAGACGCATCTATTGTGGTATTAGCTGCAAGTGATTCTTCACTTGAAGTTTTTACACTTGCAAAAGCAGATGGTAGTTTTATCATTAACAATGCACCTTTTGGTGAAATGCTCGTTCAAGTAAAATTCCAGGGGTATGAACCATTTTCTAAAAAAATTACTTTTTCAGCTAAAAATAGCCAAGTAGATCTTGGTAAAATTTATTTAAAGCAAGCCGCTAATGATTTAGGTAACGTAACAGTAACGCAGTCTCCTGTTCAAATGAAAAAAGATACCGTAGAATTTACAGCGTCTGCATTTAAAACAAAGCCAAATGCGGTTGCCGAAGATTTACTTAAAAAAATTCCGGGTATTCAAGTAGATAAAGATGGCGGCATTAAAGCACAAGGCGAAACGGTACAACGCGTACTAGTAGATGGTAAGCGCTTTTTTGGAGACGATCCTAAAATGGCAACTAGAAATTTACCTCCAGATATTATCGATAAAATTCAAGTATTTGATGCGGCAAGTGATCAAAGTGCATTTACCGGATTTGATGATGGTAACCGTGTTAAAACAATTAATATCACAACCCGCAAAGACAAACGCAAAGGTTATTTTGGCAGAACAACTCTTGGTGCAGGTGCCAATAGCGATGATGCGCTCTATGATAATAATTTCAACATCAGTAAGTTTAATGGGGATCAACAAATCACTTTTACTGGTCAGGCCAATAACGTAAACAAACAAAACTTTTCGGTACAAGATATGCTTGGTTCACTTGGTGGCGGCGGCTTTGGTGGTGGTGGCGGTGGTGGACGAGGCGGTGGTGGCGGTACTATGGTTATGGGCGGCGGTGGTGGCGGCCTACTTGGAACCGGTGGCGGTGGCGGAATTGTAAAAACACTCGCAGCTGGTTTAAATTACAAAGATAATTGGGGTACAAAAACACAGTTTTCTGGAAGTTATTTTTATAACGATCAAACAACCAATAGAGATCAAAACAGCTTAACAGAAAATTTAGTAACTGGTAGTACCGATTCTTCTATTTTTAGTAAGCAGGCACAAAGTTCAGTGACCAATAATAAAAACCACCGTATCAATTTTAATATCGAAACCAATTTCGATACGAGTAATACGCTTATTATTCGACCTAATATTAGTTTCCAAAATACACATTCTGAAACCTATCAAACAACAAGTTCTACTCGTGGTAAAATCACAAGCCTTAATAGCTCACGCGTAAATTCTGTGAGAGATAATCAGGGTATTAATGGAAGTATAGAGGCAACGTTTAGACATCGTTTTGCTAAAAAAGGGCGTACCTATTCTATCGGTTTAAATAGTAGTTATAATACTAACGACGGGTCTGGAAGTAACTGGTCACAAAATCAATATAATTTGCCATCGCGTAGCTATACTGATACACTGGATCAAATTTATACGACTAATCGAGATGGTAAAAATAATAGTGCTACTTTATCATACACAGAGCCTATTGGGAAAAACAAACAACTAGAATTCAACTACAATATTTCTAGTAATGTTAATAATTCTGGAAGAGCAACACAGGGATACAATAAAGCAACTAATAACTATGATATTGCGGTACCTAATTTGAGCAATATTTTTGAAAATACATTCAATGCAAATAGGGTTACTGTGAATTACCGATTTCAAAATGCTAAATATAATTTTAGTGTTGGATCTGGATTACAGGTTGGAGATTTAGTAAGTAAAAACATTAGTACCAATGTCAATTTAAAGCAACACTTTGTAAATTTATTTCCTTCTGCTAATTTCAGATACGATTTTACAAAGTCTAAAAACATGCGATTCTTTTACAATGGCCGTACTTCACAACCTAGTGCAGATCAGTTGCAGCCGGTTATTGACAATAGCAATCCACTTCTTATTAGAACCGGTAATCCCAATTTAAAGCAACAATTTTCACACTCATTTAGATTCTTGTATAATTCGTTTGACATGTTTAGTCAAAAAATTGTTTTTGCAACCCTTAGTGGTAGTTTTATTGAAAACGATATCCAAAATTCAACAACAATATCTGGGGGTGGTGTACAAACCATAAAGCCTGTTAACCTAAGTGGCACATATAACATAAATGGATTTTTCAATTATGGATTCCCAATTAAAAAGCCAAAAAGTAATTTAAATTTGATGGCTAATGTTTCACGCAATCAAACACAAACACTTGTAAATAGTATTAGCAATTTCACCCGCAATACCAATTTAGGTGGAACGGTTTCTTGGACTACTAATATCAAAGAAGGATTTGACATGAATTTCTCTTCCAACTCTAATTTGACAATGGCTAGGTATACTTTACAGCCGCAACAAAATGGAGACTTCTTTAGTCAAACGGTTTCAACAGAAGCAACCATTTATTCAAAGAGCGGTTGGGTTTTATCTACCGACTTTGATTATATCTATAATGCAGGAAGAAGTGAAGGATTTAATACAAGTATTCCACTTTGGAATGCAAGCTTGTCTAAGCAAATGCTAAAAAACAAAGCCGGAGAATTAAAGTTTTATGTGTTTGACTTGTTAAACCAAAACATAAGCATCTCTAGAAATGTAACAAGTAACTACATTCAGGATTTACAAACCCGCGTTTTGAAGCGTTATTTCATGATTAGCTTTACGTATAATTTGCGCAAATTTGGCGCTGCACAAGGACCACAAAATCCAATGATGCGCATGATGCAAATGCCAGGCGCAGAGCGTCAAATGAATAATATGATGCGTACCTACCGTGGTAGGGGCATGTAAAATCAACCATATAATTTCAAAAAAGGCTACTTCTAAACCGGGTAGCCTTTTTTAATGCTTACAATCGTTAGTAAAAATGAGGATTTTTTGTGGAAAACTCCCTGTTTTACTGCAAACTAACCTATTTTTACACCTTCAAAAGAAATCAAAACGCTTAGGTGAAAATGGTATTTCAATATAGAAACACAGTATGCAACCCAACATTTAATTGTTTGGGTTCTATTTATGTGGCTAGGCTTGTGGTCCGATTGCGACGTGGATGCTGATAGGACGAGCAACTGGCACTTGCCCCTATCAGTGAAAAAATCCCCAGTTTAATTTTTCATTCTCTTTTTCTACAATTTTAATTGAAGGCGTTGGAACAAAAAATAATTGTTCGCGTAGCAAATGCTAGCGACGTTACATATGCTCAAACCATTACAGACGAAATGGAATCTTCTGCAAAAGCCAGAGGTACTGGTATTGCCAAAAGAACCCCCGAATACGTTGCTAAAAAAATGGAAGAGGGCAAGGCGGTCATTGCCGTTGAACCTGATGGTACTTGGGTTGGATTTTGCTATATAGAAGTTTGGGGGCACGAAACATTTGTTGCTAACAGTGGACTCATTGTTGCACCTGCCCACAGAAAAAGTGGCGTTGCTAAATTAATCAAGCAAACCATTTTTCAATTATCAAGAGAGCGGTATCCAACAGCAAAAATATTTGGTTTAACAACGGGTCTTGCGGTCATGAAAATCAATAGTGACCTAGGTTACGAGCCTGTTACCTACAGTGAACTAACCGACGATGAAGAGTTTTGGGCTGGCTGCAAAAGCTGTGTGAACTATGAAATTTTGCAAAGTAAAGAGCGTAAAAACTGTATGTGTACGGCTATGTTATATGACCCCGCTGATCATTACACAACACAAGAAACATCGGCAGAATTTAAAAGCAATTCTAAACTATATGAGCGCTTTATGAAATTCAAACAAAATAATTTGTTGAAATGGTTTAGAAAAAAAGAAAAGAATACAAGCAAAAAACATTCAATCGAAAAAAAATAAGAAAATGGCAAGTGAATTACATCAAGTAAAGGCAGGTGATAAAGTAGTACTTGGATTTAGCGGTGGTTTAGATACTTCTTATTGCGTTAAATATTTGACAGACGAAAAAGGCTATGAAGTACATAGTGTGATTGTGAACACCGGCGGTTTTTCGGAAGAAGAATTAAAAAACATAGAGGCACACGCTTACAATTTAGGTGTAAAAACACATACGACTATCGATGCCGTTACCTCATACTATGATAGCATTATCAAGTATTTGATTTATGGCAATGTGCTTAAAAACAATACTTACCCTTTAAGTGTAAGCGCAGAACGTTTAAGTCAGGCACTACATATTGCTGAGCATGCCAAAAAAATGAATGCAACAGCTGTGGTACATGGTAGCACAGGAGCGGGTAATGACCAGGTTCGTTTTGATATGGTTTTTCATATCATGATCCCTGGTGTAACCATCATTACGCCCATAAGAGATATGCAATTAAGTAGGGAAGATGAAATCGCCTATTTAAAATCTAAGGGTGTTTCTATGAATTTTGAGAAAGCAGCCTATTCCATCAATAAAGGGCTTTGGGGTACTAGCGTTGGCGGTAAAGAAACATTAACGTCCAAAGGCATGTTGCCAGAGTCTGCATGGCCTACGCAGGTAACAGCTGCAGGAACCGAAGAAGTGAGTTTGCATTTTGAAAAAGGCGCATTAACTATGATCAACGATAATCGTTTTGATCATCCAACAAAAGCCATTCAATATTTACAAACCATTGCTGGTGCATATGGTATTGGAAGAGATATTCATGTAGGTGATACCATTATTGGGATCAAAGGACGTGTTGGTTTTGAAGCAGCTGCACCGATGGTAATTTTAAAAGCGCATCATGCACTAGAAAAACATGTGTTAACGAAGTGGCAATTAAATTGGAAAGATCAATTAGCGCAGTTTTATGGAAACTGGTTACACGAAGGTCAAATAATGGATCCGGTGATGCGCGATATAGAAGCGTTTTTAGAAAATGCGCAAGAAAATGTTACGGGTACAGTGTTTGTTCAACTCCATCCTTACCGTTTTACAGTGATTGGTATTGAATCTGCCTTTGATTTAATGAGTAGTAAATTTGGTAAATACGGTGAAATGAATAGTGGATGGTCTGGTGAAGACGTTCGCGGATTTTCTAAAATATTTGGCAATCAAACTTCAATTTACCACAGCATTAAAAACAGCCAATCATGAAAAAAATAAATGTTGGTATTGCAGGTGGTGCTGGTTACACGGGTGGCGAACTTATCAGAATTTTAATACATCATCCTCAGGTAAACATTGCATTTATTCATAGTAGTAGTAATGTGGGCAAACCCGTTTCTGCTGTTCACACAGATCTAGTTGGTGATACAGACTTAGTATTTACAAGTGTTTTTTCTGATCAAATCGATGTTTTGTTTTTATGTGTGGGTCATGGCGAAGCAAAAAAATTATTAGCAGAACAAACGATAAGCGCGTCTGTTTCCATCATTGATTTATCGCAAGATTTTAGAATTACGCCAAATGCAACCATTGGAGATAGAACTTTTGTATACGGGTTACCAGAACTCAATCGTGAAAAAATAACCACTGCACAAAACATTGCCAATCCAGGCTGTTTTGCAACGGCTATTCAACTTGCATTATTACCACTTGCAAAAACAGGCCTCTTACAAGATATTTATACAACAGGTATTACTGGTTCTACGGGTGCGGGCCAGTCATTAAGCGCTACTTCGCATTTTAGTTGGCGCGCCAATAATATTCAGGCCTATAAAACGCTCGATCACCAGCACGTTGTTGAAATTGTGCAATCCTTAAATCATTTACAATCAGACGCCCCTCTTAGTACAAGCGGCGAAGGATCAGGTTTGCATTTTGTGCCATGGAGAGGTGACTTTACAAGAGGTATTTATACCAGTTCAGTGATGGATTGCAGTTTACCACTAGAAGCAGTTCAGGAAACGTTTGCGAACTATTATGCGGCGCATCCATTTGTGGTGGTATCTGAAACGCCGATACATTTAAAGCAGGTAGTGAATACCAATAAGTGTGTACTGCAAATTGAAAAGAGGGGAAATAAATTGGTTGTCCATAGCGCTATTGATAATCTAATAAAGGGCGCTAGTGGTCAAGCCGTTCAAAATATGAATTTATTATTTGGACTTGATGAAACAGCCGGTCTTTTATTTAAAGCAAACTTTTTTTAGACATGAAACTATTTGACGTATATCCGCTCAATAATATCACCATTACAAAAGCTAAGGGGTCATATGTTTGGGATGAAAAAGGAACAGAATATTTAGATATGTACGGCGGACACGCTGTTATAAGTATTGGTCATACGCATCCATACTGGGTTTCAGCTATTGAAAAGCAACTGCATCAAATTGCCTTTTATTCTAACTCTGTTATTATTCCCATTCAAACTCAATTAGCACAAAAAATTGGAGCGATTAGTGGCAAAGAAAATTTTCAGCTTTTTTTATGCAATAGCGGTGCCGAAGCAAATGAAAACGCATTAAAGCTTGCTTCTTTTGTAACAGGCCGTAAAAAAATAATTGCATTTACCAAATCTTTTCACGGAAGAACTTCACTTGCCGTTGCTGCTACAGACAATCCGTCTATTGTTGCACCCGTGAATGAAACAGATAATATTATTTTCTTGCCCTTTAATGATGAGCAGGCGTTGCAGGATCAATTTGAAATAGCGGGTGACACGATTGCAGCTGTTATCATTGAAGGCATACAGGGTGTTGGCGGTATTCGCGTAGCGTCTAATTCTTTTTTACAATGCATTCGATCATTGTGTGATAAGCATGGTGCTCTATATATTGCGGATAGTGTGCAATGTGGATATGGAAGAACGGGACAATTTTTTGCGCATGATGCTGCTGGCGTAGATGCCGATATTTATTCGATGGCAAAAGGGATGGGCAATGGATTTCCCATTGGTGGTATTTTAATTGCACCACATATTGCACCTAAATATGGCATGTTAGGCACCACTTTTGGTGGCAATCATTTGGCTTGCGCTGCAGCCCTTGCCGTTGTTGAAGTAATGGAAAATAAAAGTTTATTAAAAAATGCTGCTTCTAATGGCGCCTACTTATTAGAGGCACTTTCAAAAATTCCACAACTACAAAATGTAAGAGGCAGGGGTCTTATGATTGGTTTTGATGTGCCTGATAGTATTAAAGATTTAAAAAAAGTACTACTCCAAGAATTTAAAGTTTTTACGGGCGAAGCAAAACCCAACGTTATCAGATTACTTCCTTCTTTGGCTATTACAAAACAGGAAATTG
This sequence comes from Sediminibacterium sp., assembly GCA_049418605.1. Taxonomy (GTDB): domain Bacteria; phylum Bacteroidota; class Bacteroidia; order Chitinophagales; family Chitinophagaceae; genus Sediminibacterium. Next base: position 7,506 of record JBMSJE010000056.1, read on the forward strand.
ATATATTCTTAGATAGACTTCAAAAAGCCATTCAATCTTTGTTATGAAAAAATTTATAGAAGTAAGTGACGTTACAGACATACAAGCACTCATAAATAAAGGACTTGAATACAAGCAACATCCATTTATGGATAAAATGCTTGGTGCCGGCAAGCGTGTGGGTCTTTTATTTTTAAATCCTAGTTTGCGTACAAGACTTAGCACACAAGTAGCCGCCCAAAATTTAGGGATGGATGCCGTTGTTTTTAATGTAGACAAAGAAGGCTGGGCTTTAGAATTTGCAGAAGGCGCTATCATGAATGGCAGTTCTGTTGAACATGTAAAAGATGCTGCACCCGTTTTAGGCCAGTACTTCGATATTTTATGTATTCGTACTTTTCCAGGATTGCAAAATAAAGACGAAGATTATGCCGAAATCATTATCAATCAATTTATTAAATATGCCGGCGTGCCTGTGGTAAGTCTCGAGAGTGCAACACTACATCCACTTCAATCTTTGACAGATTTAATGACCATACAAGAATCTATCAAAGATGCTGGGCTTCTAAAAAAACCTAAAGTTGTACTAACCTGGGCCCCACATGTAAAAGCGTTACCACAATGTGTGGCTAATAGCTTTGCGCAGTGGACAACGGCTGCAAATTTTGCCGATGTTGTAATCACACATCCTGCGGGGTATGAATTAGCAGAAAGTTATACAAACGGCGCCACTATTACCCATGATCAAGCTGCTGCGCTTGAAGGAGCGGATTTTGTGTATGTGAAAAACTGGAGTTCTTACAGCGATTATGGTAAGGTTTTTTCTACCGATCCTGCGTGGATGTTAACTGCAAAATCACTCAGCCGTTCCAATAACGCAAAAGTGATGCACTGTTTACCCGTTAGAAGAAATGTAGAACTCTCTGATGAAATATTAGATAGCCCAAATAGCCTGGTGACCCAACAAGCAGGTAACAGGGTTTGGGCCGCACAAGCCGTATTGTCCACCCTCTTAACTTCAAATCAGTAAGCGTGGAAAAAATAGCCATTATAAAAATCGGAGGCAATATTATTGACAATGAAGTACATCTTGCTTCCTTTTTATCTACCTATGCTACGATACAAGGGAAAAAAATTTTAATTCATGGCGGCGGCAAATTAGCAACTAAAATGGCCGCCGATTTAGATATACCACAGCAAATGGTAGATGGCAGGAGAATAACAGATGCTGCTACCCTTAAAATTGTAACGATGGTTTATGCTGGCTACATCAATAAAAATATCGTAGCTGCGCTTCAATCAAAAAAAGTGAATGCGCTTGGTATTTGTGGCGCAGATGGTAATATTATTAAAGCACATAAAAGAATAAACGCTGGTACCGATTATGGTTTTGTTGGAGACATCGACTTAGTAGATATAGAAAAAATTGTACAGTTATTAGATGCGGGCTTATCTCTGGTAGTGGCACCAATTACACACGATGGTGCGGGACAATTATTAAATACCAATGCCGATACCATGGCACAGGCTATTGCTACTGCATTGAGCCATGTATATGAAGTGTCTTTGGTATACTCATTTGAAAAAAAGGGCGTGCTTTCTGATATCCATAATAACGAGAGTGTTATTCCGGTTATACATCCTCAAAATTATGGTAGCTTAAAAGCGAGTGGTCAAGTAAATGAAGGAATGATTCCAAAACTCGATAACGCTTTTGAAGCTTTGCAAAAAGGAGTTAGCAGGGTTATCATTGGTGACGCATTAGATATTGATGAACTCATTGTTGGTAAAGCTGGCACAACTATTCAAAAAAAATAATCATTACTTGGAAGCAAATAAATATAACTACGCATCAGCTGCAATTACATTACTGCACAAACTAATTGCAACCCCTTCTTTTAGTAAAGAAGAGGACGCTACTGCGTCAATTTTATTTGACTACCTCCAAGAAAATGGCGTACCGCCTAATAGACATCTTAACAATGTTTGGGCTACTAATAAATACTTTGATCCTATAAAACCTACGATACTTTTAAATTCGCATCACGATACCGTAAAGCCAAATACTGGTTACACCTTAGATCCTTTTTCTCCTATTATAAAAGATGGAAAATTATTTGGACTAGGTAGTAATGATGCAGGCGCTTCACTTGTATCATTACTGCATGTTTTTTTGTATTACTACGCTCAGGAAAATTTAGCGTACAACATCATTTTTGCAGGTACTGCCGAAGAAGAAGTTTCTGGGAAAAATGGCATTGAAAGTTTAGTACCTCATTTGCCAGCTATTCATTGTGCCATTATTGGTGAACCCACTGCTATGCAATTAGCCGTTGCAGAGCGGGGCTTAATGGTGTTAGACGTTGTGGTGCCAGGTATTGCAGGACATGCGGCAAGAGGTGAAGGGCAAAATGCAATTTATAATGCGCTTTCTGTTATTGATGTGTTTAAAAATTATAGGTTTTCAAAAGTATCAGATTTATTAGGCCCGGTAGGGCAAACAGTAACTGTTATTGAAACAACCAATAAGGCACATAATGTAGTGCCACCCGATTGTAAATTGGTGGTAGATGTGCGTGTAAATGAGTGTTATACATTCGATCAAATTATAGCCGAGCTTCATGTACAAATAAATAATGCAGCGGTAACATTAACGCCAAGGAGCACGCGCCTAAAATCTTCGGCGATAGCATTAGATCATCCGCTTGTTAAAGCAGGTATCGCTATTGGTAGTAAGCCCTACGGTTCACCAACTACATCTGATAAAGCGCTTGTTTCATTTCCGGCTTTAAAAATGGGCCCAGGAGAATCGGCAAGAAGTCATAGCGCTGATGAATTCGTGTTTGTTGCAGAAATAGAAAACGGCATACAAAAATATATTGAATTGTTAGATCAGGTATTACTGAATAAGTAATGGCTGCATAAAAAATTGAAACAATGAAACTTTGGCAAAAAAATACAAACGTAACAGCAGCAGTAGAAAATTTTACGGTTGGAAACGATCCGGCATTTGATGCCATGCTCGCGCCCTTTGATGTACTTGGCTCGCTCGCTCACGTGCGCATGCTTGCGCAAGTTGGTTTATTGGAATCATCTGAAGCTCAGTTGATAGACGCAGCATTAAAAAATATTTACAAGCAGGTAACCATGCCAGGCTTTGCGCTTCCAGCGGGTGTAGAAGATATTCATTCTTACGTAGAACTCCTATTAACAGAGCAACTAGGTGATGCAGGTAAAAAGATTCATAGTGCAAGAAGTAGAAATGACCAAGTACTCGTGGATTTAAAATTATACCTGCGTCATGAAATTATGGAGCTCGTTGGAAGCGTTCAATCATTGTTTACATTACTTCAAAACCAAAGTGAAAAATACAAAAATCATTTACTTCCTGGCTATACGCATTTACAGCTTGCAATGCCATCTTCGTTTGGACTCTGGTTTGGTGCCTACGCAGAAAGTTTGGTGGATGATTTAATTACATTACAAAGTGCATATAAAGTAGTTAACAAAAATCCACTTGGATCTGCGGCGGGATACGGATCATCATTTCCTATTAGCAGAAGTGTTACTACGGTATTGCTTGGTTTTGAAAATTTAAATTACAATGTGGTGTATGCGCAAATGGGTCGTGGAAAGGCAGAACGAATTACGGCCATGGCGCTTGCAAATATTGCAGATACCCTAGCAAAAATGAGTATGGACGCCTGTCTTTACTTAAATCAAAACTTTGATTTTATTTCTTTTCCCGCAGAACTTACAACGGGATCAAGTATCATGCCGCACAAAAAAAATCCGGATGTATTTGAGCTGATTCGTTCGCATTGCAACCGCATAAAAGCACTGCCCAACGAAGTAATGCTTATGACGACCAATTTACCTTCTGGATACCACCGCGATTTGCAACTTTTGAAAGAACATTTATTTCCAGCTTTTAAAACCTTACAGGATTGCCTGGCAATGGCGCAATTGATGTTTGAGTCAATTCAGGTAAAAGAAACCATACTACTCGATGAAAAGTATAAATATGCGTTTAGTGTAGAAGCGGTAAACAAGCTGGTTTTGCAAGGCGTTCCTTTTAGAGATGCGTACAAACAAGTAGGACTAGCTATCGAAAATGGTAATTTTCAGTACAGTACCTCTTTAAACCATACCCACGAGGGCAGTATGGGTAATTTGTGTAATGATAAAATTGAAAAAATGATGCAAGAAGTGCTTGCTGGCTTTAATTTCGCTATTGCTAGTAATGCAGTAGCTGC
>JBMSJE010000057.1:0-10916 GCA_049418605.1 Sediminibacterium sp.
GGTTATGGTGATATGACAGAGTATTTCTTTTGGCGTCAAGCAGATTATTTTGCAGAACATTTACTAGGCGATAAAACTTCAAGATCAGAAACAGAAATAGAAGAAATGACCAAAGAAATGGAGCAGTCTAATAAGGCAGCTACCGGGGGCAGAAGAAATTAATTGTAAATAAATGAGTATGTCTCAGCGAGAAGATCAATTTAAGTCGCCAGACTATTATGCATTGGATGAACTGCTCACGCAGGAACATTTACTAGTGCGTGATATGGTGCGTACTTATGTAAAAAAAGAAATTTCGCCTATCATAGAAGATTATTCTGAACGTGCGGAGTTTCCTAGGCAAATTGTAAAGCAGCTAGGCGCACTTGGTTGTTTTGGACCAACCATACCTACCAACTACGGAGGTGCTGGGCTCGACTATATGAGTTATGGACTCATGATGCAGGAATTGGAAAGAGGGGATAGCGCAGTACGCAGCACCGCAAGTGTGCAAGGGTCGCTTGTGATGTTTCCTATTTATGCCTATGGGTCAGAAGAACAAAAGCAAAAGTACCTGCCAAAATTAGCCACGGGTGAAATGCTCGGATGCTTTGGGCTTACTGAGCCAGATCATGGAAGCGATCCAGCTGGCATGCTAACAAATATTAAAAAGGACGGGGATCATGTCATTTTAAACGGATCTAAAATGTGGATTAGCAATGCACCCTTTGCAGATATTGCGGTGGTTTGGGCGCGTAATGAAGAAAACGATATAGTAGGAATTATTGTAGAACGCGGCATGCAGGGTTTTACAACCCCAACAACAAAGGGAAAATGGAGTTTGCGTGCCAGTGCCACAGGGGAGCTTGTATTTGATGGCGTTCGAGTTCCAACTAGTCATATTTTACCAGGTGTGAAAGGACTTAAAGGACCATTAAGTTGTTTAACAAAAGCGCGTTTTGGTATTGCGTGGGGTGCACTTGGTGCGGCCATGGATTGTTATCATACAGCCCTTACGTATAGTAAAGAACGTTTTCAGTTTGACAAACCCATTGCAGGTTTTCAGTTGCAGCAAAAGAAACTCGCAGAAATGATTACCGAAATTACCAAAGCGCAACTACTAGTATGGCGGCTATCTGTACTGATGGATAAAGGAACGGCCACACCGCAACAAGTTAGTATGGCCAAGCGCAACGCCTGTGAAATGGCTGCACATATTGCGCGCGAAGCGCGCCAAGTATTAGGCGGCATGGGTATTACAGGAGAATATCCTGTGATGCGTCATTTGATGAATTTGGAAAGTGTAATTACCTACGAAGGGACGCATGATATACATTTGCTCATTACGGGTATGGATATAACCGGTATCAATGCATTTAAATAGGGAGGTATGAAAATTTTTTTAGTAGGGTTAATGGGGTCTGGAAAAAGTTATTGGACAAAGCAATTGGCAAAAAAATACAAGACTGGTGGATATGATTTAGATTACTTAATTGAAGTAAAAGAAGAAAAAACAATTGCCGAAATTTTTACCGAAGACGGGGAAGATTATTTTAGAAAAGTAGAATCTACCGTACTCAAATGGTTTGCCGAAAAAAAAACATACGTGCTCGCTACCGGCGGTGGCGCTCCTTGTTTTTTTGATAATATGGCTTGGATGAACAAGCAAGGGATTACCATTTGGCTAGATGAGCCCCTAACAGCTATTGCGGCTAGGTTGGCTCCTGAAAAGGCGCACCGTCCTTTAATTGCTAAATTATCAGATTCGGAGCTGATAGCTTTTTTAGAAAAGCAAAGGAAAGATAGACTCCCTTTTTATAGTGAGGCTCAAATACATTTACAGGACCCATCAATCACCTCCGACAGTTTTAAAAAAGTACTTGCTAAATTATAAACGATGTTATCAAAATATTTTATTCCCATTGCTGCTTTTTTGGGTGCTTTAACGGTGGCCCTTGGCGCTTTTGGTGCACATGCTTTAAAAGCAGTTTTATCTCCAGCTGCACTCAGTACCTATGAAACAGCAGTTCGTTATCAAATGTATCATGTGGTGGCGCTAATACTTACGGGAATATTATTACAGAAAGCTTTATCTCCCAAACAACAAAAGCTCTTAAATTGGGCAGGACTATTTTTTATGGACGGCATTGTTCTTTTTTCTGGGTCGTTGTATTTTATTGTTGCGAAGCCCTTTTTGGGCATTGAGGGTTTGCCTTGGGTGGGTATTATTACACCAATGGGTGGCTTAGTATGGATAGTTGCCTGGGTGCTATTAGGTCTCTCACAAACCAAAGGCGTGGAAAACTCTGACCCAGCATAGCATTTTTGCACATCGGAAACTAACAGGGTATAGACCGCTCCCCTTAACTTATATTTGTTTCCATGGCAAATAGTTTAAGAAAGAAAGCAACCACTCCTCCTGATCCTGAGCAGTTAACGCCAGATAAGGAAACAGAAGTAACCGTTACGGAAGTTGTAAAAGACGAGCGCACTGCTAAAATAATAGGTGCTGTAACTTTATTGTTTGCAGGTTTTTTGTTTGTTGCCTTTACCTCTTATTTATTTACATGGCAAGAAGACCAGGATAAAGTACATCAATTTGGTATTAAAATATTTGCAGAAAATGATTTGCGTGTAAGTAATCTATTAGGTGTACTTGGCGCTTATGTAGCACACTCATTATTTTACAAAGGATTTGGCCTTGCTTCATATTTATTGTGCACGTTCTTTTTTGTACTAGGTGTTAATTTAATTTTTGGTAAAAAAATATTTAGTCTATGGCGCAATGCACGTTATGTGCTTGTTGGCTTACTTGTATTAAGTACTGCTTTTGCATATGTTGCATCGGCTAGTTCGTTTTCGTGGGGTGGGGCGGTAGGAGAGTTGTTTACTTCTTTCTTACAAAAGTGGACGGGTACTTTTGGTACCGGTGCTATATTATTATTAGCTGCCTTTAGTTATTTTATATGGCGGTTTAATCCGGTTTTTAATGCACCCAAATTTAATTTCAAGTCTAATAAAAATGATACTTCCGATCTAGGGGTTCCATTTACTACCGATGATGAAAAGCCAGTTGTACAAGCTTGGGATGAAGCCGGTACACTTGTGCCAGATCCTAATGCATTATTAGAAGAAGAACTTGAAGGCGAAGAAGAAGCGGAAAAAAAAACGGCAGTAGTGCCGGTGATCGCTAGTGGTAATAAATTAAAATCTGAAGGGAGGGCCGTATCTGTAATTATGCCAGATGCCCCAGAAGAAATCATGCCAACTGCATTAGCCCCGCATATGAGTGGCGAAGCTCCTCTAGATTTAGATGAAACATTAGAAGAAGAGGAAATAGAAGAAGCAATATCTGATGAAGAAGATTTGTCTTTAGAGATTAATGAAACGCCCGTCGAAGAAGCAGCACCTGCTGCAAAACTTGGTACATTAAATACCAAATACGATACCACCCTTGATTTAAAAAGCTATAAGTATCCAAGTATTAATTTACTCGAAACACATGGTAGTGAAAAAATTGTGCATGACCCACAAGAATTGGAAACGCACAAAAATCAAATTATTGCTACGTTAAAAAATTATGATATTGCCATTCAAAAAATTCAGGCAACTGTAGGGCCTACCGTAACACTTTATGAAATTGTTCCAGCCCCTGGTGTTCGTATTAGTAGAATTAAAAACCTCGAAGACGATATCGCGCTAAGCCTTGCAGCACTTGGCATTCGTATTATTGCACCAATTCCGGGTAAAGGAACTATTGGTATAGAAGTGCCTAATATTAGAAAGTCGGTGGTGAGTATGAAAACACTTTTAGCGAGTGATAAATTTAGAACCTCTGATTATTCTTTACCGATTGCAATTGGTAAAAAAATTGACAATGAAAACTTTATTGTAGACCTTGCGAGTATGCCACACCTATTAATGGCGGGTGCTACGGGTCAGGGTAAATCGGTGGGATTAAATGCAATACTCGTATCGTTACTTTATAAAAAACATCCATCTCAACTCAAGTTTGTTTTAGTGGATCCTAAAAAAGTGGAATTGAGTTTATACCGAGTTATTGAAAAACACTTTTTAGCAAAGCTTCCTGGTGAAGACGATGCCATCATTACCGATACCAAAAAAGTAATTAATACGCTCAATGCACTTTGTATTGAAATGGACAACCGTTACGATTTATTAAAAGAAGCGGGTTGTAGAAATATCAAAGAGTACAATGAGAAGTTTACAGCTAGAAAATTAAATCCTGAAAAAGGACACCAGTACTTGCCATTTATTGTTCTGGTCGTAGATGAGTTTGCCGATTTAATTATGACTGCTGGTAAAGAGGTTGAAATGCCAATAGCGAGGTTAGCGCAGCTTGCAAGAGCGGTAGGTATTCACCTAATAATTGCCACACAACGCCCTTCTGTAAATATCATTACCGGTACTATTAAGGCCAATTTCCCTGCGCGTATTGCGTTTAAAGTATCTAGTAAAATTGATAGCCGCACCATTTTAGATGCCGGCGGAGCTGAGCAATTGATAGGAAAGGGAGATATGCTTGTTTCTTATAACGGTGAAATTACACGTTTACAATGTGCGTTTGTTGATACCCCAGAAGTAGAAGCTGTATGTGAATTTATTGGTGATCAAAAAGGCTACCCACAAGCGTTTTTACTGCCTGAATACGTGGATGAAAAGGATATGGAAGGACGTGATTTTGATTCTGGCGATAGAGACCCACTTTTTGAAGATGCTGCCCGTTTAATTGTTCAAAGTCAAATGGGTTCAACCTCCCTTATTCAGCGCCGCATGAAGCTTGGTTATAATAGAGCGGGTCGTTTAATGGACCAATTAGAAGCCGCTGGTATTGTGGGACCTAACCAAGGAAGTAAGGCTAGGGAAGTGCGTTTTAAAACAGACACCGAATTAGAGATGTTTTTAGAAACACTCTAATACCTATCTTTGCCGCGAAAACACAATATAAAAAACATTTAATGAAAAAGTTATTTTCACTTGCAATCGTTTTACTTTCAATAATTAGCGCGCATGCACAAAACGATCCCAATGCTAAAAAGATATTGGATATGGTAAGTGCGAAAGTGAAAAGCTTTACAACTATTACTGCAAATTTCTCCATCAATTCAGTTTCTAGTAAAGGAAAAAACAATGGTGTTAAATCGGGTAGTATTTCTATAAAAGGAGCTAAATATGTTTTAGCGCAAGGTAAAATGCAAGTGATTTGCGATGGTGTAAAAACCTACAATTTTGATGGTGCTAAAACAATTACAGTTACAAGTTTAGAAGAGAGTAGTCAATCACTAAGTCCACAAAAAATTTTATCGGGTGATTATGCCAAAGATTTTGTTTGCAAACTCATTGGAACCAAGGCAGGTAAAAGTGAAATTGAAATGAAGCCCATCGATGTCCGTAAAAACTTTTCGAAAGTGAATGTATTTGTAGACAATGCTAAATCAATGATTACAAAAGCAGTTATTGTAGACAAAAGCAACAATACGCTACAAGTTTCTTTTAGCAACTTGCTTTCCAATAAGCCACTAGAAAATGCCCTTTTTGTTTTCAATAAGGCAAAGTATCCAAAAGACGTTGAGGTTTTAGATTAATCCCACATTTATTGCACTAAAAAAGTAACGCCTTCGAGGGCTAAGTCTGTACTCGTAAATACAGTTTGAGCTTCTTTCAAGTGTTCATCAATGCGCTCATATTTACTGCTAAAATGTCCAATGAGTAAACGGTTTACGCCCGCTTCTTTGGCGATTGTTGCTGCCTGGATGGTAGTAGCATGAAAACGCTCTGCTGCTTTTTGTGTTTGATCCTGTAAATAGGTGGCTTCGTGGTAGAGTAAATTAGCCCCCATAGCCTGTGCTACTATACCTACATCATAAATAGTATCGGCGGTGTACACATATTTTTTATTGGGGCTCGCAGGGTCTGTCACCAGCTCATTTGAAATGACCGCACCTGTTTTGGTTTTATAATCATGCCCTTTTTTTAGTTCGTCGTAAAAACTAAAAGGGATTTCTGCTGCAATCACTTTTTCTTTATTGATTTTTCGGGGGGCTTTGTTTTCAGAAATGGTAAACCCAAAACAAGGTATTCGGTGCTGTGTAGGAAAACAGCTCACTTTAAATTTGGGGGTTTCTACAAGGATGCCGGCCTCATAAATGGTGTGAAAGTGCAGGGGGTAGGGTATGCTTGAACCCGCAACCGCTAGTTGCATGTCAACAATTTCTTTGAGGCCCGGCGGGCTAAAAATGGTTAATTCGGTGGTACGACCGAGGAGTCCCATGCTGGTGATAAGGCCAATGAGGCCAAAATAATGGTCGCCATGGAGGTGGGAGATGAAAATATGGTTGATTTTGCTTCTTTTTACCTTGTAACGGCTCATTTGAATTTGGGTAGCTTCCCCACAATCTATCAGAATAGATTGGTCCTGAATGCTTACTATCTGGGCTGTTGGATGCCTGTCGTAGGCCGGAAGGGCCGAATTATTGCCTAAAATGGTCACTCCAAACATATATTTATGGGGAAATGGCGTAAAAAGATGCCCAAATTTATCCTTTTTACATTATAATACCTACCTTTGCAGCCGATAAAAAATAGAAGAAAACAATTACGGAGTCTTATTTAAACATTTTGAAATGTCGCATTTAACAAAAGAAAAAACAGCAAGCATTTTTGCTGAGTATGGTGGGAAAGCCACTAACACGGGTTCTATCGAAGGTCAAGTAGCAATACTTACTGAGCGTATTTCCCATATCTCTAAGCATTTACAAGCTAACAAGCAAGATCATTCTACACAACGTGGTTTGATGATGATGGTTGGTCAACGTAAGCGTTTATTGGCTTATATGCAAAAGCATAACCTACAGGGCTATCGTGCTCTAATTGAAAAACTAGGTTTAAGAAAGTAATTTTTCTTTACTAATGATACTGCTATTCCCAACTGCTTATTCATAACGGTTGGGAATAGTTATTTCTATTGGTACCTATTTTTTTTAATTCATTCATTTACCCAATCAACACAATTTTATGTTATCACAACCTATAAGTGTAAGTTTTGATCTTGGCGGAGGACGTCAAGTTTCTATCGAAACTGGCAAGCTTGCACGTCAAGCAGATGGTTCAATTACCGTTCGTCAAGGTAATTGTGTTTTATTAGCAACAGTTGTTGCCAATAAAGATCCAAAAGAAGGACAAGACTTTTTTCCATTAAGCGTAGACTACCAAGAAAAGTTTGCTTCGGCAGGCCGTATTCCTGGTTCGTTTTTTAAGCGTGAAGCGCGTTTAAATGATTACGAAATATTAACGAGCAGGTTAATTGACCGTGCGTTAAGACCTTTATTTCCCGAAGATTATTTGTGCGATGTACAAGTACTAGTAAGTTTAATTTCTAGTGATGCAGAAGTATTACCAGATTCACTTGCTTGTTTAGCAGCATCTGCTGCACTTGCAGTTTCAGATATTCCTGTTAAAGAAATTATTTCTGAAGTGCGTATTGCACGTGTTAACGGACAGTTTTTAGTAAACCCTACACGTTCAGAACTCGCTCAATCAGATTTAGAATTCATTATTGCTGCTACCGAAAAAAACCTAATGATGGTGGAAGGTGAAGCAAAAGAATGTTCTGAAGCTGATTTAATCAAAGCTTTAGAAATTGCACATGATGCAATCCGCATTCAAATTAAAGCACAAGCAGAACTCAGAGCTAAAAAAGGTGTTACCACTGTAAGAGATTACAAGAAGCCACCTCAATCGGAAGAAATTCAAGCAAAAGTAAATGCATTTGCTGCTAAGCGTGTGTATGAAATTTCGCGCAAGGGTTCATCTAAAAATGAACGTAGCGATGCTTTTAATGCATTAAAAGATGAGTTAATTGCTAGCCTTGGCGAAGACGTTACCGACTTAGATAAAAAATTAGCTAAAAAATATTACGAAGACCTTAAGTGGGAAGTTGTACGTAACATGATGGTAGATGAGCGTATCCGTTTAGACGGTCGTGCACTTGATCAAGTACGTCCACTTGCAATGGAAGTAGAGCCATTACCAACGCCACACGGCTCTGCATTATTTACAAGAGGTGAAACACAATCTTTAACCACTGTAACATTTGGTACGAAGCTAGATGAGTTGTTACAAGAGAGTGCTGCAAAATCTGAATACACACCATTTATTTTGCATTATAATTTTCCTCCATTTAGTACTGGTGAAGTTAAAATGATGCGCGGTGTTGGACGTAGAGAAGTAGGACATGGTAACCTTGCTATGCGTTCTTTAAAGCAAATGATGCCAAAAGAAGATTACGCATACACAGTGCGTGTAGTGAGTGATATTTTAGAAAGTAACGGTTCGTCTTCTATGGCAACTGTGTGTGCTGGTTCATTAGCGCTTATGGATGCAGGTGTTCCTGTTCCTAAGCACGTGAGTGGTGTTGCAATGGGTTTAATTTCTAGAGAAGATGGTAAATATGCAATCTTAACAGATATCTTAGGTGATGAAGATCATTTAGGTGATATGGACTTTAAAGTAACTGGTACGCGTGATGGTATTTGTGGCGTGCAAATGGATATTAAAGTAGACGGTTTAAGTATGGACATTATGCGTGAAGCTTTGGCTCAAGCGCGTACAGGTCGTTTACATATTTTAGATGCGATGTACGAATGTATCCCTTCGCACAGACCAGAAGTGAAGCCGCATGCGCCTCGTATGGTTAAACTAGTAATCGATAAAGAATTTATTGGTGCTGTAATTGGACCAGGTGGTAAAGTAATTCAAGAAATTCAGCGTGAAACAGGTACTACAATCAATATTGAAGAAGTAGGAAACACGGGTGTTGTTAGCATTTTCTGTGCTGAAAAAGCGGGTCTAGAAAAAGCATTATCATGGGTGAAGGGTATTACGGCCGTTCCTGAAGTTGGTGATGTGTACGAAGGTCCTGTAAAAGGCATTAAAGAATTTGGTGCATTTATCGAATTCATGCCTGGTAAGCAAGGCTTATTGCATATCAGTGAAATTAGCTGGTCGCGCCTAGAAACCATGGATGGCATCTTCAATGAAGGTGACATGGTTAAAGTAAAGCTGGTTGGTTTAGATCCTAAAACGGGTAAGTTTAAGTTAAGCCACAAAGCTTTAATACCAAGACCAGGAGCCGAATAAGCTGTTGGTACAAACAATAATAAAATTAAAGGTCCGTTTAAAAAACGGGCCTTTTTTGTTTTAGTATACCCTTATAAATAACAATATAATATGAGTACTACCATTCAGATTTCTATCGATATAATGGATGCCGCAGTTAAGGATATCATGATTGCCGAATTAGCAGATTTGGGTTTTGATGGGTTTGAAGAAACTGAAACAGGTCTTTTTAGCTATATAGATTCGGCTAGGTTTGATGGTGAGGTAACAGTTGGTTTAGAGGATTTAGTAAGCCGGCATGGAGCTGCCTATACCAGTTATGCCATTGACAAGCAAAACTGGAACGCTTTATGGGAATCCAATTTTGAGCCCGTATTGGTGGATGATTTTGTAGGTGTTCGCGCTAATTTTCATGCACCATTTAACGGTAAGGTGGAACATGATATAATTATCACGCCAAAAATGAGTTTTGGAACTGGGCATCATGGGACCACCTATTCTGTTATGCAGCTTATGAGGGGGATAGACTTTACCAATAAGAGCGTTTTTGACTTTGGGACGGGTACGGGACTGCTTGCCATACTTGCCCATAAGCTTGGTGCAAGCTATGTATTAGGCGTGGATAATGACGATTGGTGTATAGAAAATGCTTCTGAAAATATTTCAGTAAATAATGCACAATCAATTGAAATACATAAAGTTGATAATGCTAAACTAAATAAAAAGTTCAATATTATTGTCGCTAATATCAACAAAAACATCATACTAGATAACTTGGCTTTTTTGGCGGAAGCGACAATGCCTGGTGGTGTTGTTTTGCTGAGTGGTCTTCTTGTTGAAGATGCGCCTGAGATAGAAGCTGCCTGTGCTGCACTTGGATGGAAACACCAAGCAACGAGGACAAGAAATAACTGGATTGCGCTGCATTATAGTGTTTAATCATAGTGCTCAAAACGTTAGACGTTATTTAACGTTGTATTAATTAATCATTAATTTTAAAAATAATCGTTCTGGAACTCAATTAAAACGAAAAGTGATGAATGAATTTTTGCTCATAATTGTAGCTTACCTAATAGGTTCAATTCCTACATCTGTTTGGGTAAGCAAGCATTTTTTTGGGATAGATATTAGAGAGTATGGTAGTGGAAACGCCGGTGCTACCAACACTTTTAGGGTGCTAGGCTCTAAATGGGGCAGTTTTGTAATGTTAGTAGATGTCATTAAAGGTGTTGTGGCAACTTCGCTTTATTTGTTACTTCCTCATTATTTGACCAATGAATTGCACCGCACCAACTTTATGTTGGGCCTTGGTATGGCATCTATTCTTGGGCATATATTTCCAATATGGGCCAATTTTAAAGGTGGAAAAGGTGTTGCAACGCTACTAGGTATGGCTGTTGCTATTCAACCCATTGTGGCTGCGTGTTGCATTGGTGTATTCTTAATTGTACTTTTTTTAACTCGTTTTGTATCCCTTAGTTCTATTTTGGCAGGGATAGCTTTTATGGTATTTATTCTGTTTGTTTTTAACGAACAGCAAACCTTTTACCGAATTTTTGCGGTATTGGTGGCACTTATGGTGGTATTAACACACCAGAAAAACATCAGTAGAATATTCAATGGTACCGAAAGTAAGGTTCCAATTTTACGTCATCGAGACCGCAGAAAGCATAGAAAATCAGAGGATAAGCTCTAGTTTGTTGCATTTTTGCGTTAAATACCCTATATTTTTTGTACCTTTGCTCTCTTTTTAGTTAATCCCTAATTTTTTAGGTATGTCCAATCAGCCGCTGTTAGAA
>JBMSJE010000058.1:0-10899 GCA_049418605.1 Sediminibacterium sp.
AACGACCAGAATAATCCACACGCTTACCTAATAAGTTTTGACGGAAACGACCTTGCTTACCTTTTAATACATCCGATAAAGATTTTAAAGCACGTCCACCTTCTGCTTTAACGGCATTAGATTTACGAGAGTTATCGAATAAAGAATCGATCGCTTCTTGTAACATACGTTTTTCATTACGTAAGATTACTTCTGGCGCTTTAATTTCTAACAAACGCTTTAAACGGTTGTTACGGATAATTACACGACGGTATAAATCGTTAAGATCAGAAGATGCAAAACGACCACCATCTAGAGGTACTAATGGACGAAGTTCTGGTGGAATAACTGGGATGTATTGCATCACCATCCACTCAGGCTTATTTACGATATGTGTACCTGCTTCACGGAAAGATTCTACAACGCTCAAACGCTTTAAAGCATCTGCTTTACGTTGTTGAGAAGTTTCGTTAGCAGCAGCATTACGTAAAGAGAAACTTAAACCATCTAAATCAATTCTTTGCAATAAACCGTGAACGGCTTCTGCACCCATTTTAGCGATGAACTTGTTTGGATCTTCGTCAGGTAAGAATTGGTTTTCTTTTGGTAAAGTATCTAATAAATCTAAGTATTCTTCTTCGGTTAAAAGATCACCCATGTTTAGGTTTTCTTTGATACCGCCTTGTAATACTACATAACGCTCATAATAGATGATGGTTTCTAATTTCTTAGAACTCATCCCTAATAAATAACCGATTTTGTTAGGTAAAGATTTGAAGTACCAAATGTGCACCACAGGTACCACAAGTTTAATGTGACCCATACGCTCACGACGTACTTTTTTCTCTGTTACTTCTACACCACATCTGTCGCACACAATACCCTTGTAACGGATACGCTTGTATTTACCACAAGCACACTCATAATCCTTAACTGGACCAAAAATTTTTTCGCAGAATAAACCATCTCTTTCAGGTTTATACGTACGGTAGTTAATGGTTTCAGGCTTTAATACTTCACCGAAACTTCTTTCTAATATATTATCTGGAGAAGCCAGACCGATAGTGATCTCGGAGAAAGTTAATCTTGGTCGATTGTCTCTTTTAATGGCCATATCTAGGTTGTAAATTTGTAATGATAATTGTTGTTAATAGATGTGTTGGTTATTTTAAAATCTTATTCAAATTTTAAGTCTAAACCTAAACCTCTCAATTCATGTACTAATACATTAAATGATTCTGGTACACCTGGACGTGGAATGTTTTCACCTTTAACGATGGCTTCATAGGTTTTTGCACGGCCTATGATATCATCTGATTTAAGGGTTAATAATTCCTGTAAGATGTTAGCAGCACCATATGCTTCAAGTGCCCATACCTCCATCTCACCAAAACGCTGTCCACCAAACTGAGCCTTACCACCAAGCGGTTGCTGGGTAATTAAACTGTATGGTCCGATAGAACGTGCGTGCATTTTATCATCAACCATGTGGTGTAGTTTAATCATATAGATTACACCCACAGTAGCTTTCTGATGGAAACGCTCTCCAGTTTCACCATCATATAAATACGTGTGTCCATTTCTTGGAATACCCGCATCTTTACAATATTGCTCAATTTGATCGGTACTTGCACCATCAAAAATTGGTGTTGCAAATTTCACGCCTAAACGCTTACCAGTCCAACCTAAAATGGTTTCATAGATCTGACCAAGGTTCATACGAGAAGGTACCCCTAGTGGGTTAAGTACGATGTCTACAGGTGTACCATCTTCCATAAATGGCATGTCTTCTGCACGCACAATTTTGGCAACGATACCTTTGTTTCCGTGACGACCCGCCATCTTATCTCCCACTTTAAGCTTACGCTTAACGGCTAAGTATACTTTCGCTAATTTTAATACACCCGCTGGTAATTCATCGCCAATTGAGATATTGAATTTCTCACGCTTATAACGTCCTAACTCTTCGTTGAAACGAATGCTATAGTTGTGTAATAAAGTATTGATTTGTTGATCTGTTTTTTCGTCACCAGTCCATCCTAGAGGATTTACGTTTTGGTAATCTAGTGTTGCTAAGTTTTTAGCATTGAACTTAGAACCCTTAGGAATCAACATTTCGCCAAAGTTGTTGCTCACACCACTAGAAGACTTATCTTTTAATAATGTTTGTAATTTATCTAGCAACAATTCTTTGATATGCTCGGTATTTTGCTCGTGTACTTTTTCTACTTTTTCAAGTAAAGCTTTTTCACGAATTTTTCCGTTCTTATCTTTTTTAGCGCGTTGGAATAATTTTTTATCGATAACTACACCTTCTGTTCCGTTTGGTGCTTTTAATGAAGCATCTTTTGCATCACCTGCTTTGTCACCAAAGATGGCACGGAGTAACTTTTCTTCTGGTGTAGGATCTGATTCACCTTTTGGTGTGATCTTACCAATTAAAATATCACCTTCTTTAATCGTAGCACCAATTCTGATGATACCATGCTCATCTAAATCTTTGGTTGCTTCTTCAGAAACGTTTGGAATATCTGGTGTTAATTCTTCTTCACCTAATTTCGTATCGCGTACTTCTAATTCATATTCATCGATGTGAACAGAAGTAAATAAATCTTCACGTACTACTTTTTCACTGATTACAATCGCATCCTCGAAGTTGTAACCTTTCCATGGCATGAACGCCACTTGTAAGTTACGACCAAGTGCTAACTCACCATCTTTTGTTGCATAACCTTCGGTTAAGAAATCTCCTTTTTTAACCTTTTGTCCTTTTTTAACAGCAGGACGTAAGTTGATACAAGTAGCTTGGTTTGTTTTGATAAACTTAGTGAGTTTATACACTTGTAAATCATCACTGAAAGAAACCAAACGGTCTAAATCATTTCTATCATAACGAACATGAATTTCGTTTGCATCCACAAACTCAACCACACCATTACCATCTGCATGGATTTGGATACGTGCATCACGCGCCGCTTTTCCTTCTAGACCTGTACCAACAATTGGTGCTTCAGGAATAATTAATGGAACCGCTTGACGTTGCATGTTTGAACCCATTAGGGCACGGTTGGCATCATCATGTTCTAAGAATGGAATTAGTGACGCACTCAAACCAACAATTTGGTTTGGCGCAACGTCCATGTATTCTACATCTTCTTTATCTAATATTGGGAAGTCTCCGGTTTGACGAGAAACAACTTTATCTTCTGCGAATTCACCTTTTTCTGTTAATGGTGAGTTAGACTGTGCGATTTTTGCAGTATCCTCTTCTTCTGCGCTGAGGTACGTTAATTGCTTCATGTTTACTTTACCATTTTCTACTTTACGGTATGGCGTTTCAATGAATCCCATATCGTTGATAGAAGCGTGTACACACAAGGTAGAAATTAGACCAATGTTTGGTCCTTCCGGTGTTTCAATGGTACATAAACGGCCGTAGTGAGAATAGTGTACGTCACGTACTTCAAATCCTGCACGCTCTCTACTTAAACCGCCGGGTCCAAGAGCAGAAATACGACGCTTGTGCGTGATCTCTGATAACGGATTTGTTTGGTCTAAGAATTGAGATAACTGTGAAGTACCAAAGAATGAATTGATAACACTAGAAAGTGTTCTTGCATTGATAAGGTCTACTGGTGTGAATACCTCGTTGTCACGTACGTTCATACGCTCACGGATAGTACGCGCCATACGCGCTAAACCAACACCAAATTGTGCATACAACTGCTCACCCACCGTACGTACACGACGATTGCTTAGGTGATCAATGTCGTCAATCTCTGCTTTCGCATTGGTTAAACGAACTAAGTATTTAACAATTTCAATAATGTCTTGCTTTGTTAAAACTTTTTTCTCTAATGGATAATCTAAGTCAAGTTTACGGTTGATTTTGTAACGACCTACTTCACCTAAATCATAACGCTTATCAGAGAAGAATAATTTGTCAATGATACCACGCGCCGTTTCATTATCTGGGGCATCTGCACCACGCAATTGACGATAGATATGTTGAACCGCTTCTAACTCTGAGTTAGAGGTATCCTTGTTTAATGTGTTGTAGATGATTGCATAATCACCACCAAACTCTTCTTTTTGAATGAAGACACTCTTTACATCCATTTCAACGATTGTTGCAATTGCAGCTTCGTCTAAAACAGTGTCACGCTCCATTACAATTTCGTTACGCTCGATGCTCACTACTTCACCAGTATCTTCGTCAACGAAATCCTCTACCCATGTTCTTAAAACACGTGCAGCTAATTTGCGACCAACTTGATTAGCTAAAGATTTTTTATCGGCTTTGATTTCATCAGCCATTCCAAATAATTCTAGAATGTCTTTGTCTGTTTCAAAACCAATGGAACGTAATAAAGTGGTTACAGGGAACTTCTTTTTACGATCGATATATGCATACATAACATTGTTGATGTCTGTAGCAAATTCCATCCATGCACCTTTAAAAGGAATTACACGAGCAGAATAAATTTTAGTTCCGTTCGGGTGAACTGATTGTCCAAAGAATACACCAGGTGAACGGTGTAACTGAGATACGATAACACGTTCAGCACCATTAATTACAAATGTACCACGCGGTGTCATGTAAGGAATGTTTCCGAGGAATACATCCTGTACGATGGTTTGGAAATCCACGTGCTCTTCATCATTACAGCTTAAACGTAGTTTAGCTTTTAATGGAACTGCATACGTTAATCCGCGTTCCATACACTCGTCGAGTGTGTAACGTGGTGGATCAATAAAATAATCTAGGAACTCTAGTACGAAAATGTTACGCGTGTCTGTGATTGGAAAATTTTCCTTAAACACACGGAACAAACCTTCCACATTTCTGCGATCTGGTGTTGTTTCTAACTGAAAAAATTCTCTAAATGACTCTAACTGAATGTCAAGTAAGTCTGGCGTTTCTGCCAAGTGCTTTGTTTTACCAAAGTTGACCCTGTTGTTCAAAATTGTTGTAGACATGTATATAAAACCGGTTTAAATACAAAAAATATTGAGACAAGTATCCCAATTTAAGGATGGCAAAGGTACGAAATGAGGGGCAGGAAACAAACAAATACTGGACCAAAATGTCCAAAAAATCAATAATTTTTACCGCAAAAGTCAGCCTGTCATGAAAAATGGCTAATTTTTTATAAGATTTTTTGCAAAATATTGATTATCAGCATATTTAAAGAAAAAGAATTTTGTTAAAATTTAGCTGAGTTCGAGAAAAATATAGCAAGATGGCATAAAAAAAGCGGTTTCAACAAGGTTGAAACCGCTTTTTTTGAATGTATTGGACTAGAATTAGTCGTAAATTACTTTACTTCTACTTCAGCACCAGCTTCTTTAAGCTTAGCTACGATATCGTCAGCTTCTGCCTTAGAAACACCTTCTTTAACAGGTTTTGGTGCACCGTCAACTAGATCTTTTGCTTCTTTAAGTCCTAAGCCAGTTAATTCTTTAACAACCTTAACTACGCCTAATTTGCTAGCACCACCGCTTACTAAGATTACATCAAAAGATGTTTTCTCTTCTGCAGCAGCAGCTCCACCGCCATCACCTGCGCTTACTACAACCGCAGCAGCAGCTGGTTCAATACCGTAATCAGCTTTTAATACATCAGCTAATTCTTGTACTTCTTTTACTGTTAAGCCTACTAATTGTTCGGCTAATGCTTTTACGTCTGCCATTTGATTTAAATTTTTTCCGCCTTCATACTTTGTTACAAGTCCGGCGGAGGGTTTAAAAAAATTTGCCTTTATTTTCCCTCAGGCCTGGGATAATTTTTATGCTTCTGCTGCCGGAGCTTCAGGAGCTACTTCTGGTGCTGCTTCTGCAACTGGTGCAGCAGCTTCTTCGACAGCAGCTTCTACAGATGCTACAACAACTTCTGTTTCGGTTTTTGAACTACCATTCTCTGCGTGGTTTAATAAAGCAGCAATTACGCGCTTAGCCGGAGATTGTAATAATCCAAGAACTTCACCAATAAGTTCGTTCTTCGTTTTAATTTGAGTTAACGCCTTAAGTGTGTTATCGCCTGAGTAAACATCTCCATTGATAAACGCCGCTTTTAATTGAGGCTTGTCTCCACCCTTTCTGAACGCACTGATAATAACAGCTGGTTCTTTAGGATTTTCAGAAAACATTAATGCGGTAACGTTATTTAATGCTGGATAGATGGCAGCATATTTTTCTGCATCGATAGCTTCTAATGCTTTACGGATAAGCGTGTTTTTAGCAACTTTCATTTCTACTTGCTTATCAAAACAAGTACGACGAAGTGCAGAAACCTGCTCAACAGTTAAAGATTCGGTATCGGTAATATAGAAGTTATTGTATTGAGTGAACTTTTGTTTAAGAACCTCAATCACTTCATTTTTTTGATCTTTTGTCATGTCTGATCTTTTTTAAAAACCCGGGTCATTTTTCTACTGTATAGAAATCACCAGGAATTAGTTCATTAATGATTTTGTGTCTAACATTATGCCTGGGCTCATGCTACTTGCCATGCTTACACCTTTGATGTAAGTTCCTTTTGAAGAAGATGGCTTTAACTTGATAATAGCATTGATTAACTCTGTGCTATTTTCGGCAAGCTTGTCTGGTGCAAAAGAGATACGTCCAATTGAAGCATGAACAATACCTGCTTTATCCACCTTGAAAGCAATTTTACCACCTTTTACTTCATTAACAGCTGCTGCTACATCATTCGTAACAGTACCTGTTTTAGGGTTTGGCATTAAGTTTCGAGGACCTAATACTTTACCTAATTTACCAATCTTAGGCATTACTGCTGGCGTTGCAATGATTACATCCATATCAACCCAACCGCTTTCGATCTTTGCTATAAAATCATCAAGACCCACATAATCAGCACCTGCTTCTTTTGCAGCTGCTTCTTTATCTGGAGTACAAAGAACTAATACTTTTTTTGTTTTACCAGTACCGTGTGGTAATGATACAGTACCTCTAACTTGTTGGTCTGCTTTTTTAGGATCTACACCTAGACGAATGTGTAAATCTACAGAGCTATCAAATTTTGTACAGTTAATTTCTTTTACAAGTGTAGACGCTTCTTTAAGGGAATAAGATTTGTTTTTATCCACCTTTGTAACTGCTACTTTTCTTTTTTTAGTAAGTGACATTTTTTAATAATTGAAGGTGAATAAATTAATTTTCCCAAGGAGCTTGTCCATCCACTGTGATACCCATACTACGTGCAGTACCAGCCACCATGCTCATTGCACTGTGAAGGGTAAATGCATTTAAGTCAGCCATCTTGTCTTTAGCGATTTCTTCTACTTGCGCCCAAGTAACTTTACCCACTTTTTGACGGTTGCTTTCTTTAGATCCTTTTTGGATTTTAGCAGCTTCCATTAATTGTACAGGTGCTGGTGCAGTTTTGATGATAAAGTCGAAAGACTTGTCTGCGTAGACAGTAATTAAAACAGGAACAACTTTTCCTTGTTTGTCTTGAGTTCTAGCATTAAACTGCTTACAGAACTCCATGATGTTTACACCCTTAGAACCAAGGGCCGGACCTACTGGAGGTGCAGGATTGGCTTGACCGCCTTTAACCTGCAGCTTTACATAGCCTGTGATTTCTTTAGCCATTTTTTTTGATTTAATTGGTTATAGCGTAGTACCATTTCTTATGGCCCTACTCCCAAAGTCAATCATTCTTCGTAAAAAGAACTTTTGGGGCAGCAAAGGTACAATTAAATAGTAAAAAAACAAGTAAAATAGAAAAAAATAAGGGCTACCCACCGGATAGCCCTTAAAACATTCATTATCAACCTATTAAATAAGTTGTTAGCTTATTTTTTCTACTTGCATGTAACTTAGCTCTACTGGTGTTGAACGACCAAAGATTTTTACGGTAACTTTTAATTTTTTCTTCTCTTCGTTTACCTCTTCAATAACACCGTTAAAGTCGTTGAATGGCCCTTCGATAATTTTGATGGTTTCTCCGATGATAAATGGTTCACTAATGCTTCCGCCCATGTCATTCATTTCATCCACCTTACCTAACATTTTATTGACTTCACTTTTACGTAAAGAAATAATGTTACCCTTGGAACCCTTACCATCCGTCAAAAAGTGCATGACGTTGGTGATATTGCTGATGTGCATTACCATGTCATCCGTTAATTTTCCATCCAGCACTTCAATCATTACATATCCAGGAAAATAGTTTTTTTCGCGCATTACTTTTTTACCGTTTTGCACTTTGTATACTTTTTCCATGGGTAAAAAGATCTGCTTGATGAGATCTTGCCAACCGCTTCTTAAAATATCTTTATCTAGATACTCCTTTATTTTACGCTCCTTACCACTCACTACACGAAGCACATACCATTTTGTTTCTGGCTTAGCTACCGCAGGGGTTTCAGGAGATGTGATATCTGTTAATGCTTCCATGATTAGATTACTTGAATAATGAATAAATCAACTTCAGCAATTGGTTGCTTGAAAAGTCCATAACCCACACCATCGCGGTAATAATTACAGTAGCGACAAGTACAATAATGGTACTTTGTTGCAACTGATTCCAAGTTGGCCAGGTTACTTTTTCTAGTAACTCGTTGTAACTTTCTTTGAAGTAAGTTGTGATCTTGTTCATGAGAACAAATTAATAATTTAAAAAAAATAAAACCTTAGCACGGGCACTAGGATTCGAACCCAGATCAAAGGTTTTGGAGACCCGTATGCTACCGTTGCACCATGCCCGTATAAAGCTAAAAGCTATTCCGTTTGTAGCGGAACAGCTTTTAGAATTATTTGCAAATATAATAAAATCTATTTGCTTGCAGCTAAAAGCTTTCGCTTTAAGCTTATTTGATGATTTCAGTTACCTGACCAGCACCTACTGTTCTACCACCTTCACGAATCGCAAACTTAAGACCCTTTTCCATTGCGATAGGTTGGATTAATTTAACAGTTAAGTTGGTGTTATCACCAGGCATAACCATTTCTGTACCAGCTGGAAGTGTACACTCACCAGTTACGTCTGTTGTACGGAAATAGAATTGAGGACGGTATTTGTTAAAGAATGGAGTATGACGTCCACCTTCTTCTTTTGATAATACGTAAACCTCACCTTTAAATTCAGTGTGTGGAGTAATAGAACCTGGCTTACAGATTACCATACCACGACGGATATCTTTTTTCTCAATACCACGTAATAATAAACCTGCGTTATCACCAGCTTGACCTTCGTCGAGTAATTTTTTGAACATCTCAACACCAGTTACAGTAGAAGTAAGAGGAGCATCCATCAAACCAACGATTTCAACACCTTCACCTACTTTGATGATACCACGCTCGATACGACCAGTAGCAACTGTACCACGACCTGTGATCGAGAATACATCTTCTACTGACATCAAGAACGCCATATCAACTGGACGTGGAGGAAGTGGGATATAAGTATCTACTGCTTCCATTAATTCGTCAATCTTAGCAACCCATTTTGGATCTTCAGAAAGCGCACCTGTTGCAGAACCTTGAATGATTGGGGTATTGTCACCATCGAAACCGTATGAAGTTAATAACTCACGGATTTCCATTTCAACTAATTCTAATAACTCAGCATCATCCACTAAGTCTACTTTGTTCATGAAAACAACGATACGAGGTACACCTACCTGACGAGCCAAAAGGATGTGCTCTTTGGTTTGTGGCATCGGACCATCAGTTGCAGCAACTACTAGGATGGCACCATCCATTTGTGCAGCACCTGTAATCATATTCTTTACATAGTCGGCGTGACCTGGACAGTCTACGTGCGCATAGTGACGATTATCGGTTTGATATTCTACGTGGGCAGTATTAATGGTAATACCACGCTCTCTTTCTTCCGGAGCACCATCGATTTCATCATATTTTTTTGCGACGTTACCCATGCCCTTTTTTGCCAAAAGCGATGTGATGGCAGCAGTTAAGGTGGTTTTACCGTGGTCAACGTGACCAATGGTACCAACGTTTACGTGAGGTTTTTCCCTCTTAAAGGTCTCTTTAGACATTTTTATCGGTTTTATTTGTGTTTTAAAAAATTTGCCTTTTGGGCTTTATTTATTTCGAATCATTCCTTTCGGAAAAATTGCTTTTTTGGTGTTCTGATTTTATGCTTTGTTGTTATCGGCGCGCTAAATTAAGTAATTTTTTGCGCTTTTAACTATTATTATGCGTTGTAACATAGATTAGAGCCGTTAGTGAGAATCGAACTCACGACCTCTTCCCTACCAAGGAAGTGCTCTACCCCTGAGCTACAACGGCTTAGCCTCGTTTAAAGCCTGGTAGCTCCAAACGAATATGGAGCGGAAGACGAGGGTCGAACCCGCAACCTATAGCTTGGAAGGCTATCGCTCTACCAATTGAGCTACTTCCGCTTGTATTACAAAACTTACGCATTGTAATCAGTCATTTTAAAGAACTAAGTGGGCAGAGTAGGGTTCGAACCTACGTACTCGTGAGAGAACAGATTTACAGTCTGTCGCCTTTAACCACTCGGCCATCTGCCCTACTAGAAGTATATGATTTAAAAAAATAGAGCCGAAGATGGGACTCGAACCCGCGACCTACTGATTACAAATCAGTTGCTCTACCAACTGAGCTACTCCGGCATTATACTTCTCTAAAAAAAGAACAACCTCTTTTAAGGGACGGCAAAGGTAATGGAAAACTTTATTCGGCAAAATTTTGGACCATAAATTTTCCAAGAGTTTTTAATTGTTTTTTAAGGTGTTGGGGCTAGCGTGCTCAAATGGATCTGAAAAGCCTGCACAAAATGCCAACATAATGCACATAAAAAGGCCTCCCGTTAGGGAGGCCGATACACTTAAATCCGGTTTTTTGGCGGGATTAACCCGCAAAAATTACGCAGCTAATTTTTCTTTGTGTTTTTTGATTTGTGCC
>JBMSJE010000059.1:0-10582 GCA_049418605.1 Sediminibacterium sp.
CCGCGACCTCCGCCGTGACAGGGCGGCATTCTAACCAACTGAACTACCGATCCAAACCTCCAAAAACAGCCTTTTCAGGTCGTTTTCAGGACGGCAAAGATAAGGGTAAACGCATTTCATAAACAAATCTTTTCAGAAAAATATTTGAACCCCTAATTTTACCGAAATTCGCAGTTATTATGCCACAATACCCGAATAGACAATTTTTAGAATTTGAGAAGCCCATTAAGGAATTATTTGAGCAAATCGAGGACACTAAAAAGTTACAAGAGAAGAATCCTAAAATAGATTACACTAAAACGCTTGCGCAACTAGAAGCTTCTATTCTTGATAAAAGAAAAGAACTCACTGTTTCTTTAACGCCATGGCAGCGTGTACAATTAAGTAGACATCCCGACAGGCCATATACTTTAAAATACATCGACAAGATGTTTACCAACTTTGTTGAATTGCATGGCGACCGCAATGTAAAAGATGACAAAGCCATGGTAGGTGGTTTTGCGCAACTCAATGGTGAAACGGTAATGGTCATTGGCCAACAAAAAGGAGCCAATACAAAAATGAGACAGCTCCGTAATTTTGGTATGGCCAATCCCGAAGGTTATAGAAAAGCATTACGTTTAATGCGCCTTGCAGAAAAATTTAATAAGCCAGTTATTGCACTCGTAGATACACCGGGTGCATTTCCTGGACTAGAAGCAGAAGAGCGCGGACAAGGTGAAGCCATTGCCCGAAATATTTATGAAATGATTCGCTTAAAAGTGCCTGTCATTGTTGTAATTATTGGTGAGGGTGCAAGTGGCGGTGCATTAGGTATTGGTGTAGGAGATAGGGTGCTGATGATGGAAAATACTTGGTACACTGTAATTTCTCCAGAAAGTTGTAGTTCTATTTTATGGCGTTCATGGGATAAAAAAGAACTCGCTGCCGAGCAATTAAAATTAACGGCAACAGACATGAAAGGTTTTGGCCTAGTGGATGAAATTGTACACGAACCACTAGGTGGTGCACATTGGGATTATTCCGAAGCTGCCGAACTTTTAAAGACAGCTATTGTTAAAGAACTAAATGTAATTAAACATATTGCCCCACAAGACCGTATCAACCAGCGGATCGACAAATATTGCAAAATGGGATTCTGGGAAGAAACAACCGCACAATAAAATATAAATGACAGTACAGCAACAATTAAGAGGAACAGGCGTGGCACTTGTAACGCCATTTGCAAAAGATGGTAGTATAGATTTTACATCTTTGGGTAAAGTAATCGATCATGTAATTAATGGCGGCATTGAGTATTTAATTACACTTGGCACAACTGGTGAAACACCCACCTTAACCAAGGAAGAAAAAATTGAAATTATCAATTTCACCTTTAATCATGTTGCTGGAAGGGTGCCTATCATAGTTGGGGTAGGTGGTAATAGTACTGCCGAAGTGGTAAGTGATTTGCAAAAATTTCCCTTAGATAAAGCGATTGCCGTATTAAGTGCAGCACCTTATTATAATAAGCCTTCTCAAGAAGGTATTTACCAGCATTACAAGGCGGTTGCGGCGGCTAGCCCTAAGCCAGTAATTTTATACAATGTACCAGGCCGAACAGGACGTAACATGTCTGCGGCGACTACCATTCGCTTGGCAAAAGATTGTCCAAATGTAGTAGCTATGAAAGAGGCAAGTGGAGATATGGCGCAGTGTATGGATATTTTGCGTGATGCGCCATCTGATTTTGTGGTTGTTAGTGGCGATGATCTATTAGCACTCCCTCAAATTGCATGTGGTATGCAAGGTGTAATTAGTGTTGCAGCCAACGCGTATCCTACGCAGTTTTCTAATATGGTTCGTGCTTGTTTGGTGGGCAATTTTGGTGAAGCAAAAAAAATCAATGATCCTTTAATTGAAGGATATGATATTATGTTTGCCGAAAACAATCCAGCAGGCGTTAAGGCTTTTATGCATGAAATGGGATTGCTTGAAAACGAAGTTCGTTTACCAGTGGTACCGTTAAGTGAACCTGTTTACAGCCGCGTTAAAACTTATTTAAGCAAGTAATTATTTAAGCAAAGCTTTTATTTCATTAAGTTTCATGAGGGCTTCAACCGGCGTTAGCTGATTGATGTCCATACTATTGAGCGCCGTTCTAATGCTTTCAAAAGTAACGGTATGTTCATCAAAAATAGATAGTTGCAACTTTGGTTGCTTGGTACCAATTTCTTTTTGATGTTCTGTTTTAGATTCTAGTATCGCTAAAATTTCGTTGGCTCTATTAATGAGTGCAGGGGGCATGCCTGCCATGGTGGCAACATGAATACCAAAACTATGGGTACTTCCACCTGCCGCTAATTTGCGTAAGAAAATTATTTTATTGCCTACTTCTTTGTGTGTAACGTGAAAATTTTTGACGCCTATTAAGGAAGTTTCTAACTCATTTAATTCGTGGTAGTGGGTGGCAAATAATGTTTTTGGTTTTGCAGAAGCACCATGTAAAAATTCTACAATACTCCAGGCAATAGAAATACCATCATAAGTGCTGGTGCCTCTTCCAATTTCATCTAGTAGTATTAAACTTCTTGCCGAAATATTATTGACAATACTAGCCGTTTCATTCATTTCCACCATAAAGGTAGATTCACCTCCACTTAAATTATCGCTAGCACCAACACGGGTAAAAATCTTATCTGTTAAAGGGATTTTAGCAGCTGTGGCTGGCACATAAGAACCCATGTGTGCAAGTAGTGTAATAAGCGCCGTTTGTCTTAAAATGGCACTCTTACCACTCATATTAGGGCCCGTTAAAATAATAATTTGTTGCTCACTATTATTAACGACAATATCATTGGAAATATAAGGCTCACCCGGTGGTAAATTTCTTTCAATAACAGGGTGCCTACTCTCGTTGAGGTGCAGGTCGTAACCCTCGTGGATACTAGGTTTGCAGTAATTTAATTGAACGGCATTGTTTGCAAAACAACATAGGCAATCAAGTTGTGCAATGACCTGTGCGTTTAACTGAATAACTGCAATATAGTTTTGAAGGGTAGATAATAGGCTGTCAAATAATGCAATTTCGATAGCAATTATTTTGTCCTCGGCGCCCATTATTTTTTCTTCGTATTCTTTGAGCTCGGGTGTAATGTAACGCTCAGCATTGGCAAGTGTTTGCTTACGAATCCAAGTGTCAGGTACTTTGTTTTTATGCACGTTGGTTACTTCCAAGTAGTAGCCAAATACGTTGTTAAAACTTATTTTTAAAGAAGAGATACCGGTTGCCGCAGCTTCTCTTTGTTGGATGTTTACTAAAAAATCTTTACCACCCGTTGCAATGTTTCGGAGGCTATCAAGCTCTGCATGAAATCCATCTTTGATAACGCCACCTTTGTTTGCAGCTACCGGTGGGTTTTCTGCAATTTGCTGGTAGATGGTTTCAACAATAGTTGGAATAGTATCTAGTAGGGCAGCAGCATCTGTAATTTTTTTATTCTTACTTTTTGCAGCCGCTTCTTTGATGATGCTAATTTGTTCTAATCCACGTGCCAGTTGAACAACTTCTCTTGGATTAATTTTTTTAAGGGGCACTTTACTTACCAGCCTTTCCATGTCGCCACATGCTTTAATAGCAGCAGATAATGTGGTACAAAGTGTTTGGTCTTTTATAAGTGTTTCAACGGCGTCTAGTCTTTCATTGATAGCCGTCGTATTTTTTAATGGAAAAATTAACCAGCGGCGTAGTAACCTAGCACCCATGGGGCTAACTGTATTATCAATAACTTTTAATAAATAATTTCCTTGGTCAACACCAGCGCCTAGTAATTCTAGGTTTCGGATAGTAAAACGGTCCATCCACAAAAAGTCTTCACGTTCCATGCGCTGCACACCTGTAATGTGCTGTAAGTTTGGATGTTCGGTTTCTTTTAAATAATGTAAGATGGCACCAGCTGCAGTAATCGCTAGGGGGAGGGCTTCAATACCAAAACCTTTTAAAGAATGGGTATTAAAATGTTTGAGTAAACTTTCGGTTGCAAAAGCTTCATCAAAAATCCAAGACTCCATGGTATAGGTATAAAACTTAGGGCCAAATTTTTCAACAAATTGTTTTTGAAAATTGCGTTGAAAAATAACTTCGGCAGGTTTTAAACCTTGGAGTAGTTTGTCTATGTATTCGGTGTTGCCTTCTGCAACAAAAAATTCGCCAGTAGAAATATCTAAAAACGCAGCACCTAAACTGTCTTCTTTATCTGAAAAATGTACAGCCGCTAAAAAGTTATTGCTGCCCTGCTCTAATAATTTATCGGAAGTGGCAATACCCGGTGTCACCATTTCTGTAACACCTCTTTTTACAATACCTTTTACCGATTTTGGATCTTCTAATTGATCACATACTGCAACACGGTGGCCCGCTTTTACTAGTTTATGTAAATAGGTATCAAGTGCATGGTGCGGAAAACCAGCCAATTCATTTTCAGAAGCGGAACCGTTATTCCTTTTGGTAAGTGTGATGCCCAACACTTTTGAAGCAACAATGGCATCTTCACCAAATGTTTCGTAAAAATCGCCTACTCTAAATAACAAAACAGCACCAGGATATTTTTGTTTAATAGCCCGGTGCTGTTGCATTAAAGGAGTTTCTGAAGCCGCTTTTGCCATAGGGGCAAATATAAGAAGCTACGGCTAATTTTTACCTTTTCTAGGTAGCTTAGCGTCTCTTTGAGCGGTATTATAAGCAAAGGCGGCCACAATGGTTGCAATTTGCTTTAAATCGTCTTCTATCAGGTGGTCATACACGTCCATATTGCTATGGTGCGTTCTTGTATTGTACTCGATGGGATCCTGGATAAATTGAAAGCCTGGAAGGCCAATGCCATCAAATGCTTGGTGGTCGGTTCCGCCAGTTGTACTAATAGTAACCGTGTTTGCTCCTAGGTCTTTAAATGGCGCTAACCAGCTACTAAAAATAGGTTCGCAAGCTTCGTTGCCTTGTAAATAAATACCTCTAATTTTTCCTGTACCATTGTCAATATTAAAATACCCCGAAAATTTATCGGCAGCAGCAGCCTGATCACCCGTGAATGTTTTTTTAACGTAGCCTCGCGAGCCTAATAAACCTTGTTCTTCACCACTCCATAAACCAATACGGATGGTACGGCGTGGATTAACACCAAGGGTTTTTAAAATGCGCATAGCTTCCATCATTACCGCAGATCCTGCTGCATTATCTGTGGCACCTGTTCCTGCTTGCCATGAATCTAAATGCGCACCAATCATTACCACTTCATCTTTTAAAAGTGGGTCGGTACCCTCTATTTCTGCAATGACATTATAGCCTTGTAAATCTTTATCTTGAAAACTTGTTTTAACATCGAGGTCAAAGTTTACAGGCGTTCCAGATTTAGCAAGTCTTAAAAGTGTATTGTAATCTTCTACGCCAACCGCCATGTCTAAAAAATTAGCTGGATCTGTTCCTTTATAAGCGCCACCACCTTGTGCAAAAATAGTTCCGTCATGGTTACGGGTAGAAGTTGAAATCATGGCGTGAGCGCCTTCTTGCATTGCCATAGCTTTTAATAAATTTAACACGCGTGCTGCACCACCGCCTCCACCTGCACGCATCGCATCACGCATTCTGCGTTGTGCTGCGGTATCGGTTGCAGCTGGTGCACTTCTTTGTGCTGCTGGTTTTGCGGCTGCCATAGCAGCTAATTCTTCGTCGGTATATCTTTTAGCATCAGCGGTAAAGCTATGCTTGTAAATATTTTGCTGATCCAGTATAATTATTTTTCCTTTGAGTTGTCCACGGTAGGCTTCTAGTGACGCAGAATCTTTTGCATCCACTAATAACAAGGTTGCTTTTTTTAATCCTTTGGTGCCAGCTGTCCAAGTTTTAGGCCAAGCCATTAAGGGTTTATAATATGGCGCTGTTACGGCTAAATACATTTTTTCTAATTCCCATCCTTTACCAAATTCACCCCATGGTTCAATGGCTGCTTTTGTAACACCCCAATTTGTAAGTGTTTCTTTTGCATAATTCGCAGCTCTACTAAATCCTGCCGAATTGGTTAAACGGTTACCACTTTTATCGGTTAAATTAAAAGCGATATCCATGACTTTAGAATGTTGTAATCCTTCTTGTCTAATTTTTTGCATCATGGCTAGGTCTACTGTTTCTTGTGCATGACTAGCCATTGGAAAGGCCAAGGCAACAAGGCAGCCCAGCTGAATAAGTTGTTTGTTCATATCAATTGTTTAAGGTTTTGCAAATAAACTAGTTTCAATATAAGCAATCTTCCGTTATACATTCACTTCTCTATTTGAGCGGTTAAAACTACCTTTGTGGCATGCGAAAATTGAGCATGGACGAGTTAGGCCGAAAATCCCTAACCGAATTTAAAGCGGCCCAAAAAAAGCCCATTGTGGTGATTCTGGATAATATCAGAAGTATGCACAATGTGGGGAGCGTTTTTAGAACTGCGGATGGGTTTTTATTAGAAGGCATTATCCTCTGTGGATTTACCCCGCAACCGCCCCACCGTGATATTCAAAAAACAGCCCTTGGCGCTACCGAATCGGTGGATTGGTGGTATGTGCAAAATACCCTCGATGCGGTTATGGATTTAAAAAGCAAGGGGTATAAAATATATGCGGTAGAACAGGCCCAAGGGAGTATTTCGCTTGAAAAATTTTCTGGAATGAACAATGCACCACTCGCACTTGTTTTTGGTAATGAAGTAGAAGGGGTAGCCTCAGAAGTGATTGCTGCTAGTGACGGTTGTATCGAAATTCCACAGGAGGGCATGAAGCACTCATTTAATATTTCGGTGGCAGCAGGAATTGTACTTTGGGAAATGGTGAGAACGAATCAATCAACAATTTAACGCAAGGATTCCGATGGTTAAAAAATATTTAAGTCTTGTAAAATTTTCGCATACCATTTTTGCGTTGCCATTTGCTTTCATTGGATTTTTTATGGGCGTATTTTTTGTTGCGCAACAAAAAAGCCTTCCCATGTTAGATGTGCTTTTGCAACAACAAATGTTGCAATTATTTTTATGGGTACTTGTATGTATGGTTACTGCGCGTAGTGCTGCCATGGCTTTTAATAGATACCTCGATCGTAGTTTTGACGCTAAAAATCCGCGCACAGCCATCAGAGAAATACCAAGTGGTGTGATTGCTGCATCCAGTGCGCTGAGGTTTGTTATTTTAAATGCTGTCATTTTTATAGCGGCTACTTATTGTATCAATCCTATTTGTTTTTATTTATCACCGGTAGCGCTTTTTGTAATTTTATTTTACAGTTACACCAAACGCTTTACAGCGCTTTGTCATATGGTACTTGGGCTTGGGTTGTCATTAGCGCCCATTGGGGCCTATTTAGCGGTTACCGGATCATTTGCAATACTCCCTATTTTATTTTCTTGTATTGTTATTTGTTGGGTGAGTGGTTTTGATATTATTTACGCCATGCAAGACGTTGATTTTGACGCCTCTCAAAATTTACATTCTATTCCTACTTATTTGGGAAAAGAAAATGCATTAAAGTTGTCGGTGCTCCTGCATATCACCGCGGCCGTATTGGTTATTGTAGCTGGTGTATTAGCTGGCTACGGATATTTTTACTGGGAAGGCACGCTTGTATTTATTGGTATGCTATATTACCAGCACTCGATTGTTTCACCCACTAATTTAACGAAAGTAAATATTGCATTTATGACAGCCAATGGTATCGCAAGTGTTATATTTGGTGTTCATGTGCTGCTTGCATTATTTTTACAATAAAATTCATTACTACTTTGGCTAGAATACTTTGCATCGATTATGGCGGAAAAAGAACGGGCTTAGCCGTTACCGACCCACTGCAAATTATTGCAACTGGTTTAACAACCGTTGACACCAAAGACTTACACGCATTTATTAAAAATTACTTATTAACGGAAGCGATTGAACTTATTTTAATTGGTGCCCCACTTAGTTTAGACAATACACCTACCCATGCAACGCCGCTGGTTAAGTCGGCTATTGGTCAGCTTAAAAGAACCTTTCCTGCCATTCCCATTCAAACCGTAGATGAGCGTTATACTTCTAAAATGGCTGTTAGAGCCATGGTTGATATGGGGATGAAAAAAAAGGACCGTCAAAATAAAAAAATGGTGGATGAAATAGCGGCTACCATTATGTTACAGGAATATTTAGCAAACCGTTAAGGTCTATTTTTGTTGATTGGCATAATTGGGGGTATTTTTGCAACTTTAAAGCCATTATTCAACAACTCAATTCTCATGATTCTTCCAATTGTAGCCTATGGGGCCCAAATTTTAAGAAAGGTTAGTGCTACTATAGACGCCTCATATCCGTCTCTTCCTAAATTATTGGAAGATATGTGGGAGACCATGTATTCAAGTAACGGGGTTGGTCTTGCTGCGCCTCAAATTAATAAAGACATCAGGCTATTTGTGATTGATAGCGCTCAAATATTTGAAAGTTTGGAGCCACATGAAATAGGAAAATACCCAGATGCACCAGGGGTTAAAAAAGTATTTATCAATGCAAAAGTTATTGATTTAGCAGGTGAGGTTTGGTCTTACAACGAAGGTTGTTTGAGTATTCCAAATATTAGAGAAGATGTTGCTAGGCACGAAACTGTTACACTGGAATATCAAGATGAAAATTTTGTTACCCATACCGAAACATTCAATGGCATTACTGCCCGTGTGATTTTGCACGAATATGATCATATTGAGGGTAAATTATTTATCGATTATTTAAAGCCACTGCGTAAAAAATTATTACAAGGCAAACTAAACGATATTAGTAAAGGCAAGGCCCGTATCGATTACAAAATGATTTTTATTAAATGATAAAATATACTTGGTTATTGCTCCTGTTAATGCGTGGGTCTTTATTTGCACAAGACACGACCATTGCCCTGGGTAACCAAGCATTTACATTATCTGAAGTAGTGGTTCGAAATAATTTTGATTACAAAGAAGTACTCGCTACCATCAAGCAAGACACTACTTTTTACAAGGCGTTCAGGAACCTTCGCATCATTGGATTTTCTTCTTATAATAGTATCCAAATGATGGGCAAAGATGGTGCCGTTAAAGCCTCATTAACCAGTAAAACACGTCAAAACCATATTGGCAATTGCCGTACCATGGATATTTTGGAGGAGCAAACAACTGGTGATTTTTATTCGGGTAATGGCAAGTACAATTACCTAACCCCTGAATTGTATGCGGGTCTATTTTTTACCAAAGGGAAAATTTGTGGCGAAAATAATATTGTGAAGGGGCGTAACTTATTAACGAGTAATAAGTCTGGTATGGAAAAGCACAAAGACCAATTAAAAATGCTTTTTTTTAATCCAGGAAAAAAAATACCAGGCATCCCGTTTATTGGAGACAAACTCGATTTATATGATGAAGCTGCACACGAGCTTTATGATTACCGCCTCGATGTTGTGGATTATAATGGAACGCTGTGTTATTTATTTTCCATTAAACCAAAAGAAAATCTAGGTTATTTTAAAAGTGACCGCGTGGTCGTAGATCAAATGAATACTTGGTTTGATTTAAAAACGCTCGAAGTACTGGGCCGTAATTATGCCTTAAGTTATAAAGCAGGCGTATACGACTTTGATGTTGCCATGGAGGTAGAAATGACCAAATTTAATGGACTCACTGTGCCAAAAACGCTGCGCTACAAGGGCAACTGGGATGTGGTGTTTAAAAAACGGGAACGCGCTATTTTCACGGCTACATTATTTGACTACAATTAGGTGCACTTATTGTAGTTAGGCTAAAAACTGGTCATGTATATAGTCTACAACCTCAATTAAGTTATTATTTTGTTTGTATACTGCTAGTTGCCTATCAGCCCCAGTTCCTGCCTTAAATAATTCGCCAAGGGTAGATAATGTATCTCTGCTACCTAAATCATTTAGCGTATCATCTACAAAGTCCAGTAGCTCATAAATAAGTGCTTTGGTTTCCACTTCTGTTTCTTTCCCAAAATCAATCAGTGAACCTTCAATGCCGTACCTACTAGCCCTCCATTTGTTTTCATTGATTAAAGAGCGTTGGTAATTGATGAAATTTAAATTTTGGTGACGGAGCTTATAAATTTTAGCACATATGGCCTGAAACAAAGCTGCTATTACAGTGGTTTCCCTGATAGTTAATGGAACATCACAAATCCTAAATTCTACGGTATTAAAAATAGGGTGGACTCTTACATCCCACCATATTTTTTTTGCGTTGTCTATGCAATTTGTTTTGATCAGGAGGTTGACATAGTTTTCGTAATCCTCAATCGTTTCAAAATAATCGGGGATACCTGTTCGTGGAAATTTATCAAACACTTTTGTACGGTAAGATTTATAACCGGTAAGCCTGCCTTCCCAAAAAGGAGAGTTGGTGCTAAGTGCATATACGTGGGGTAAAAAATACCGAGCTGTATTGGCAATATGCATGGCCATTTTTCGGTCCTGCATACCAACGTGTACATGTAATCCAAAAATTAAATTACTCCTAGCAGCATCTTGTAATTCATTCACAATTTGATTGTAACGAACATGGTCGGTAAT
>JBMSJE010000060.1:0-9790 GCA_049418605.1 Sediminibacterium sp.
TGCAAGAAGTGCTTGCTGGCTTTAATTTCGCTATTGCTAGTAATGCAGTAGCTGCCCTGCTAAATGACTAATTATTTATTTACATTTGATACTTAAAAAACAATACATGAAACGTCTTTTTATTTGTTTATTATTTGCTTCTTTTGGTGCCAATGCACAAGTTAAAAAACCCGGAACTACAGCAAAAACAGTAGTAAAGCCTACAATTGCTGTTAAACCAATGGGTGCTTTTAAAAATAGTGCCGATAGTGCTGGCTATGCACTCGGTGTTCGAATTGGTCAAAATTTAAAGGCACAGGGTTTTGATGCCATCAATTTACCTAATTTATACCGTGCAATAGGGGATGTGTTTAGTGGCAAAGCATCTGCACTTCCAGAAGCCATATTGGATAAATGTATTGGCGAGTTTGTACAAAAAGCAAACGAACAAAAATCGGCGGGTTCTAAAAAAGCTGCTGCTGCTTTTTTAGCTGCCAATGCAAAAAAGCCGGGTGTTGTAACCCTTCCTTCTGGATTACAATATATGGTGGTTAAGGCAGGCGCAGATACTACAAAACCTAAGTTAACGGACAAAGTAAAATGTCATTACCATGGCACTTTATTAGATGGCAGCATTTTTGATAGTTCGGTGGATCGTGGCGAACCAGTTGTGTTTCCAGTTAACGGTGTTATTAAAGGATGGCAAGAAGCTTTACAATTAATGACGGTAGGTAGCAAATGGAAATTATATGTGCCTTCAGATTTAGCATATGGCGACAGTTCTCCAAGTCCATCTATTGGCCCAGGTTCACTACTTGTATTTGATGTAGAATTAATTAGTATCGAAAAAGAATAATTTTTCTTTAATAAAATTGATCCATGAATTTTCATAAGAATAGCGTTTGTGCCGGCTCCGTTTTTTTGTTTGCAATTTTGTTCATCTTACAAGCTTGCTCTCCAAATAATGTTACCATTCAAAATAATTATAAAAAGTATTTTGATGAGACCGCAACAACAGGATCTTTTGGGCTTTTTGATAATGGCTCTGGTGAGTTTTATATTTACAATCTACCGCAGTTTAAAGATTCAAGTTTTACTCCAGCGTCTACTTTTAAAATCGTGAATGCGTTAGTAGGACTTGAAACCGGAAAAATTGTAGATGAAAAAATGACTATCTCCATTGATAGCATGGGCCCTATTCGAATGGATACAGCCTTTAAGCTATCTGTGGTGCCCTATTTTAGAGAAGTGGCTCGGCGAATAGGAAAAGAAACCATGCAGCACTGGTTAGATAGTTTGCAATACGGCAATAAACAAATAGGCGCTGCTGTAGATTCTTTTTGGCTCAATAATAGTTTACTTATTACCCCCGACGAGCAGCTGGGGCTTGTAAAAAAACTATATTTTGGTCAGTTACCTTTTCAAAAGAGAACCCAAGAAATTGTAAAAAAAGTGATGTTACAAACAGTTAACACGCAATATGCAATAAGCTATAAAACAGGACTTGGTTACAAAAAAAATGGTCAAGCTATTGCCTGGGTAATTGGGTGGATTGAAGAAAATAAACATCCTTATTTTTTTGTTTTACAAATGGAGGGTGCTGCAAATGTTGACTTAAAAAAAGCAAGACTCTCTGTGCTTAATGCCATATTAAAAGAGCAAGGTTTTTTTGAAGGAAAAAGATAACCCTGCTACAAGAAAATTTATGATGCAACAATACTGTAATTCTTTAACGCAAACCACTCGACTTAAAACTAGAGAAGTGACCATTGGTCAGCTTAAAATTGGTAATGGTCATCCTATACGGGTTCAAACCATGACCACTACCGATACGCTTGATACCATGGCTACGGTGGAGCAAACCATTAGGTGTATAGAAGCAGGAGCAGAGCTTGTTAGAATTACCGCACCAAGTAAAAAAGAAGCAGAAAATTTATTGAATATTAAAAATGAATTGCGTGCAAGAGGATATGATACGCCCATTGTTGCCGATATTCATTTTACACCTAACGCTGCTGAAATTGCTGCGCGCATTGTAGAAAAAGTTCGTATCAATCCAGGTAATTACGTGGATAAGAAAAAGTTCGAGCTCATCGAATATTCTGATCAGGATTATGCCGAAGAGATAGAGAGAATTACGGAGCGGTTTACCCCACTCGTGTTAATTTGTAAGGAGCACGGAACGGCGATGCGCATTGGCACGAACCACGGTTCACTCAGTGATCGTATCATGAGTAGATACGGCGACACACCCATGGGTATGGTTGAAAGTGCTATGGAATTTTTACGTGTTGCCAGGGCCAATGATTACCATAACATTGTGCTTAGCATGAAGGCTAGTAATCCGCAGGTAATGGTTCAGGCTTACCGTTTACTCATTCAACAAATGCAACTTGAATTTAATGAATGTTATCCGCTACATTTAGGTGTAACAGAAGCGGGTGATGGTGAAGATGGACGTGTAAAAAGTGCTGCCGGTATAGGCACTTTATTAGAAGATGGCATTGGTGATACCGTTCGTGTAAGTTTAACTGAAGATCCTGAATTTGAAATTCCGGTGTGTAGAGATCTTGTAAAACGGTATACACGCCCCACAAATTCCGATATCAATAATACGATTGCAGGCGTAATCCCACCTGTTCATAAACTTACCTATGATCCTTTTGTATACAAACGTAGATCTAGTGTAGCAGTTTCTAATGTGGGCGGCACACAAGTGCCCATTGTTATCGCCGATTTTAGTAAGATTGAAAAAATTGAACCAGCACATTTAACCGCTATTGGTTATTCTTATGATGCGGTTACCGATAAGTG
The DNA here is from genome assembly GCA_049418605.1 of Sediminibacterium sp. GTDB lineage: Bacteria > Bacteroidota > Bacteroidia > Chitinophagales > Chitinophagaceae > Sediminibacterium. Next base: position 2,794 of record JBMSJE010000060.1, read on the forward strand.
GAATATAGGGGATCAAGCAGCCGATTATATTTTTACAGGACATCAGCTCATACATTTTGAATTGCCTGGCACTTTAAAAGTGATTGTATATCCTGCCACTTGGGCAGCACAAAATAACCCTGATAAGTACATCCCTATTTTTGATAGAGCTGGTTACCATACTGAAACAGCAAAGCATCCAAAGCAAAACTTTGTTATGATGGATTGTTTTAGTGACGAAACCCCCATCAATGATTTTACACATTTAGATGTGGTAGCAAATGACCCTACTGTTATATTGTGCTTGAGTAGTAAACATAAAAATGCGATGCCAGCCATGCGCCGTATGTTTATGGAACTTCAAGAAAGGCAAATCAATAATCCGGTGGTAATTACGATTGACAGTGACTGGACCACAACAGATGAGCACCTCATTCATTTTGCCACAGAAGCAGGTGCGCTTTTATTAGATGGCTTTGGAGATGGACTCTGTTTAGGTTTAACATCAAAAAGTTATGCTGCACAAACAGCAAATGCTTCAAAAGATACCAGTGGTAGAAATTACAATTCAAATGCTAGTGTAGAGGCATTTATCAATGCAACCGCATTTTCAATATTACAAGCTACGCGTACCCGTATTTCTAAAACGGAATACATCTCCTGTCCTAGTTGCGGTAGAACCTTGTTTAATTTACAGGAAACAACTGCAAAAATTAGATCTGTCACCAACCATTTAAAGGGTGTTAAAATTGCTATCATGGGATGCATTGTAAACGGTCCTGGAGAAATGGCCGACGCCGATTTTGGCTATGTGGGAAGTGGTCCAGGAAAAATCACACTCTATAAAGGCAAGGAAGTTGTCAAAAAAAATGTAGATAGTGTAATTGCGGTTGATGAACTCATACATTTATTAAAAGAACATGATGCCTGGGTAGATCCTGCTTAATATAATAACACATGTATCCAGTTGTTTATTCCATATTTTATTTACTGTCATTACTGCCGCTGCGTGTATTGTATATTTTATCGGACGGCATCTATGGGATACTATATTACATCATAGGTTACCGAAAAAAAGTAGTGCGTCAAAATTTGATGATTGCTTTTCCGGAAAAATCTGATCTTGATAGAAAAAAAATCGAAAAAGCTTTTTACCATCAATTTGTAGACACGTTTATTGAAGCCATTAAGCTCATTAGTATGAGTGAGAAAGAGTTTAGTAAAAGGTTTTCAATTGATATTGAAGTGCTTAATAATTTGTATGCTACCGGGCAAAATGTTCAATTGGTAGCAGGCCATTTTTTTAGTTGGGAATTTGCAAACCTTGGTATTGCAAAACAATCGGCGTATCCTTTTATTGGTGTATACATGCCACTCTCCAATAAAGTAATTGATAAAATCATGTTCAAAATGAGAAGTCGTTTTGGTACGATTTTAATTCCGGCTTCTGAATTTCGAAATAATTTCCAAAAATATGCAAGCGGAAGGTATGCCCTTGCGCTCGTGGCAGACCAAAACCCAGGCAGGTTGGATCGTGCGTTTTGGGCCAAATTTTTTACCAAACCCGCTCCCTTTGTGTTAGGTCCAGAAAAAGGCGCGCGTGCTAGTAATGCTGCTGTTGTATTTGTTGATTTTTATCCTATTAAAAGAGGTTATTATAAAGCAGAATTAGAACTTGTAACAACTGCTCCAAATTATTATAAAGAAGGCGCACTCACCAAACTATTAATAGAAAAAATTGAAGGTGCTATTCGTAAAAGACCTTCTAATTATTTGTGGAGTCACCGCAGATGGAAATGGACGGAAGAGGCAGAAAAATACGCACACCTCATGGTTTAATTTTAACTGTAATGCCGTTCGGTTAGATTACGCTTTTACTTCTTCTGCAATAGCGGTTTCCTCAATGTGAAATTTATCAGGCAGTTCGCTAATGGCTTTAAAGCCCCCCACTACATTTCTGATATTATGAATCCCTTGTCTTTTGATAAGTGAAGATGCAATAACACTTCTGTATCCGCCAGCGCAGTGAATATAAATATTTTGATTGTCGTCAAAATTAGCCATGCTTGCAGGATCTGTTAATTCATCTAATGGGATGGTTAATGCTTCTTTGATATGACCTTTATCAAACTCCGAACTTTTTCGAACATCTACAATCACCATGTTTGGATCAAATGGGAGGTCCATCGCAAGCTCGTCGGCTTCAACATCAATAATTAAATCGATGGGCTCGCCTGCTTTTGCCCAAGCATCAAAGCCACCTGCTAAATGCCCAATCATATTTTCAAATCCAACACGCGCAAGTCTAACAATAGATTCTTTTTCGGTACCTGGTTCACAAACAAGTAGTATCGCTTTATCAAATGGTAAAATACTACCAGCAAATTCTGCAAAGCGACCTTCCAGTCCAATGCTTATAGCACCAGGAACAAAACCTTGTGTAAATAAACCTGCATTTCTTGTATCAAGTATAATAGGTTCAAATGTTGTTATTTGTTCTTTGAAAGCTGCAACCGTTAATGCTTTTAAACCATTCGCTAAAACAGCATCTAAGCTTTCGTAGCCTTCCTTATTTATTTTCGCATTGATCGGAAAATATTGAGGTGGTGCAGCAAGTCCATCCGTTACTGCGATTATAAAGTCTTCTTTTGTTTGTGGTTGTAAAGCGTAGTTGGTTTGTTTTTGCGAACCAATAGTGCTAAAAGTTTCGGAACCTAAATTTTTACCGCAACTACTGCCAGCTCCATGTGCCGGATAAACAATGACATCATCAGCGAGGGGCATTATTTTTTCGTGTAAGCTATCGTATAGCATGCCGGCTAAATCTTCGATGGTTATTTCGTTGTCTTTTTGCGCTAAATCTGGTCTGCCTACATCACCCACAAAAAGGGTGTCACCTGTAAAAATGGCGTGGTCTTTTCCTGCCTCATCTTTAAGTAAGTAACAACTACTTTCAAGTGTGTGTCCAGGGGTATGAAGTACTTGAATACTAACATCACCAAGTTTAAAAACTTGATTATCTTTTGCTATGGTAACTTCAAATTTTGTAACAGTATTTGGCCCATAAATAATGCTAGCGCCTGTTGCAGCAGCTAAGTCTAAGTGACCAGAAACAAAATCGGCATGGAAGTGCGTTTCAAAAATATACTGAATGCTAGTATTTCTTTGTTTGGCAAGTTGTAGATACGCATCAATATCCCGTAAAGGATCAATGATGGCAGCAACACCATTACTTTCAATATAGTAAGCTGCTTCTGAAATACAGCCTGTATACAGTTGTTGTACAAACATGATGAAATAAAAATACTACCCAACGAGTGTTTCCACAAATCCTACAACTTCTGCTAAACGCGTGTAGTTGACAGAATAAAAAATAAACTTGCCTTCTCTGGTAGTTGCAACAATGCCGGCTCTTCGAAGGATGGCTAGATGTTGAGATGCTACAGATTGTTCGAGTCTAAGTTTTACATAGATTTCGGTAACCGTCATTTTCTGACTTTCGTCTAGTAATTTGATGATTTGTTGACGAAGCTTGTGGTTAATGGAGCGAAGTATAAGAGCTGCTTTTTTGGTATGCAAAAAATCAACTTTTACAGGCGCTTTTCCATTATTTAAAACCACTGATTGTAATGAATTACTCATGACAATAAAGAGTTATTGGGGGGTTAATAAACTTAATTGCAATGTGAAGATACACTAATAAAATGATAATGTAGAAATAACTTATAATAAATAAGTTTAATTTGGAAAAAGATTAAGTAACACTAAATCAAGCTTTTCGGGTATCATGAAAGGCTTTGATGTAAAGCGGTTCACAGTAGGCGAGGTCTAAAAAATCGGCTAACGCAAAGGCTTTTTCGGTTAACCCAAGCATATCAGCAGCACCATAGGTAAGACCGGCATCAAAATGAGCATTGGGGTGCTCACAAATGGCTTTAAATTTTTCGACCCCATCTCCCACAAACAAAATTGGCGCTTTTGCTAGTTCATTTTCAAAAGAATGTGCATCTAAAATAAGGGCAGTGCTGGGTGATGTAGCTATTAAATTATGCGTATAAATTCCTGTAAAAACCTCCATTCTTCGGGCGTCTAATAGGGCGCAAATAGTAGCATGATGGGTTGGATATTTGAGTTTAGCAGCCGCAGCAATGATTTGAAGGGTATTGATCCCTATTAGTGGTTTGCCCATGGCATAAGCAATACCTTTTGCTGTTGCCATACCAACCCGCAGGCCCGTGTAACTGCCCGGTCCTATACTAATTGCAATGGCGTCTATGCTACTTAACGCAATGCCAGTTTGCTTGCACAAGCTATCAATAGCAGGTTGCATAAAACTAGCATGACTTTTTTGGTCGCTTGTTTCCAAAGACCCTAGTACATTGCCATCTTTACTCAAGCAAACACTGGCGTGTGCTGTTGCTGTGTAGATGAGTAAAAATGTTGCCATGGTAATAAGGGTAGAAATTTTGTTTATTGCTTACTTGCAAATTTAGGTTGGCAAACTCATAGAAAATCATCAACTTGCTTAAACTTTAAAATAAAACAATGCCTAAAGAAATTATTCAAACAAATTTGGCCCCAGCGCCAATTGGTCCATACAGTCAAGCTATTAAAGCCAACGGTTTTATTTTTATTAGTGGTCAAATTCCAATTGATCCTGTAACCGGTGAAACAGTAACTAATAATATTGAGGAAGAGACACATATGGTCATGAAAAACATTGCAGCCATTTTAGCGGAAGCAAAAATTTCATTTAGTCATATTGTTAAAACCACCATTTTACTAAGTGATATGTCGCTCTTTCCAAAAGTAAATGAAGTGTACGGTAGTTATTTTTCGGATATGCCGCCTGCACGTGAAACCTTTGCTGTTAAAGGATTACCAAAGGGTGTCAATGTAGAAATTAGCACAACTGCGGTAGTTGAATTATAATCATTCGTTTGCCGTAAACGTATAGGTGGTAGCACATTCAATGGTGTGGCCTGGTTCCATAATTAATAGTCCAATACCATTATTAAAACTATCAGGTGCACTTGTTAAATTTTCTATGGCGATGCTTTTTCGGTGCGGTGGCGTATAAATTTGTAAGTAAGGATACTGTTTGTCTGGCGTTATTGTTAGCGTTACTGCCTCATTTTTTAAGGTGCAACTTTGCTTTGTTTCAGAATGATTATCTAGTAAAAAACAATTGTCTAAAAAAACCCCTTCCATTTTTTGGCCACGCACAAAGCGGTTGTCTTCAATGGTATTGCCGGTAGGTAATAGATCTGCACTAAATTCAAGTTGCTTGTTGGTTGTAAATGAAAGCGTAGCGCTATCAATGGTTTCGCCCATCCTAAAATAAGGATGCCATCCATCTGAAAAAGGGATTGCACTTGTATGGTTATTGGTGGCCGTTGTAAAAACCTGAAGCGTATTGCCACTGGTGAGTTTCCATTTTACATGTAGTGTAAATGGAAATGGGTAACCAGGATCTGTTCCTTGATAGTGATGGCTAAATGTGACCGAAGCTTCCGTTGCTGTTGATGTTGTATCTGTGATATCGAATGCAGCGTTAAAAAGGAGTCCATGTATGGCATGATCGCCCAAATAAAAACCTTCAATGGTATATTCCTTTTGATCAAATGTATACTTGCCATGTTGAAGCCGACACACAAAGGGGCTTAATTTGGAACTTTTAAATCCTGCGCTAGCGTTTGCCAGAGCATCATTGATACTCGTAAATCCATCAATGCCATTAATGGTTCCAGTTTTTGTGGGTATGGTAAAGGCATTTAAAAGTGCGCCAAACGAATAAAGTTGGACACGGGTACCTGCCCCCTGGTCTTGGAGTTCCACTACTTCATATCCGCTTTCATGAATTGTTACTACCGTAAACTGCATAGAATCCATTTGCTTGCAAATTAAAGCCTTAAACTACAAAAAAGCCCTCGATTTAAAAACTAACAATTGTTAATATTATATCTCTAATGTCTTATTTTTGCGGCTGAATGGGATGTAACTATGAACAATGCAAATAAGCACAAGATTAGAATTGTAACCGCAGCAAGTTTATTTGATGGGCACGATGCTTCTATCAATATTATGCGCCGAATTTTACAAGCACAGGGTGCAGAAATTATTCATTTGGGTCATAACAGAACAGCACAAGAAATTGTGTCATGCGCTATTGAAGAAGATGCACAAGCTATTGCAGTAACAAGTTATCAGGGCGGACATATCGAGTTTTTTAGTTACATGCGTGACTTACTCGTAGAAAATGGATACGGACACATCAAAATATTTGGTGGTGGTGGCGGCACCATTTTACCAGAAGAGATTGAACAGTTGCATGCTTACGGTATTACAAAAATTTATTCGCCGGATGATGGCAGACGTTTGGGACTTGAGGGTATGATTAAAGAATTAATTTCCTTATCAGATTTTGAAGTTGAAGACAAAGGAGATTTTAGTAAGCCGTTTACATTAGGGGGTCCCATCGATGTTAGAAATGTTGCAAGAGCCATTACAAGATTAGAAAATCAGGATCACCACGAAATAAAATTGCAACCATCTACTGCTCAAATTCCTGTTTTAGGAATTACGGGAACAGGCGGTGCCGGCAAAAGTTCTATTACAGATGAAATTGTAAGACGTTACTTGTATTTATTTCCTAGTAAAACAATTGCTGTTATTTCTGTAGATCCCTCTAAGAAAAAAACAGGCGGCGCACTGTTAGGTGACCGCATTAGAATGAACGCCATAGCGCATCCTAGGGCTTATATGCGAAGCATGGCTACCAGGTCAGAAAATGTTGCGTTGAGCAAACATGTCTCTGGCGCTATTGATATTTGTAAAGCCGCAGGTTACGATTTTATTATTTTAGAATCTGCGGGTGTTGGACAAAGTGATGCTTCTATTATTGATTATTGTTCGGTGAGTATGTATGCCATGACGCCAGAATACGGAGCGGCATCACAACTAGAAAAAATAAACATGATTGATTATGCAGATATTATTTGCATGAACAAATTTGATA
>JBMSJE010000061.1:0-9496 GCA_049418605.1 Sediminibacterium sp.
GTTATTTGAAGACGCGTTTGCTTGCCAACCTCCACCCTGCACAACCCAATATTGTTTTTCTCATCAAATTGGTTGGCAAAAAAGGCGCCGCCTTTTAGTACAAAAACCGAATAGGTGCCCGCCGGAAGTTCGGCGCTAAAACGTCCAGCCTCGTTGGTGTCCAGTTTTTGTACCAACCGCGTATTTACCATAGAAAAAAGAGAACTAGTTCCTATTTGTTTAACCTTACTTATATGCGTAGAATCATAAATATAAACAGTGGTCTTAATTGGCTTTGGCGTTGGAGCAGGCGCCCCTACCATGGGCATCTGGTTGCCACTCATTTCAGTCACTTCACCCACAATGCCTTGAATTATTGTTGTAGACTGGGGCGCTGCTGCTTCTGGGGTGCTCGTCGCTTTTGGGGTCTTGCAAGCAATCCCCCAAAAAGTCAGGATAAATACATAAAAAAGAACTCGTTTCATAGTGAAAAGTTAAAAGGTAATTGAGTATTTTTAGTTCAGTATAAAAGCCCCTGTGGCATTAATGTGAAGATATATGAAAACAGTTAAGTTGAATACTACCGTGCGATTTTTTGCAACATTATTTTTTGGTGCATTTTTGGCAACCACCACGTTTGCGCAAATGACAACCGAGCCAGCCATTCTAGAGCGCACTGCACAAGGATTGCAACTAGCAGACAAAGAAAATTATATCAAAGCATTATCACTTGCCAAACAAAAAGGTTGGGCATTAACATTTACCGATAAAGAAGGAAACGTAGGAAAGCTAGTGGGTGTAGATGCATTTAATTTACCCAAGTATTATATCACGCATAACAATGCCATTTCAGCAAATACCACAAGGGCCAATCAATTATGGCCAGGTGGCTCTTCGGGGCTTAATTTATCTGGATCATCTGCTTCCGTAAAAAATAAATTAGGTGTTTGGGATGGTGGAAAAATTTTAGCCACACACGTAGAACTTGTTAATAGAGTGACGCAAAAAGATAACGCCGCAGTACTGTCTGATCATGGTACACACGTTACAGGCACTATGATTGCGGGTGGTGTAAACCCAAGCGCAAAAGGTATGGCATATGGTTTACAAGGTATTATTGCATACGATTTTACCGGCGACAAAGCAGAAATTGCATCAGAAGCCGCTAATCTTTTAATTTCTAATCACTCCTATGGCACTATTACCGGATGGAATTACAACTCATCACAAAGTAGATGGGAATTTTATGGCCGCTCCACCGACAACGAAGACTATAAATTTGGTTATTATAGCAACGATACACAGTTGCTAGATTCCATTGCATACAATGCGCCTTATTATTTGTATGTAAAATCGGCAGGCAATAGTAGAAATCAAAATGGCCCAGCTGTTGGTCAACCCTATTTCAGATACAATGCAAGTAACTCTATGGCAGCTGCTGGTAATAGACCAGATGGCATCAGCAACAATGATGGTTATGAAATTATTTCGTGGGATGGTAATGCAAAAAATATTTTAACTGTTGGTGCTGTTAATGGAATATCCTCTATTTATAGCAGACCAGAAGATGTGGTGATGAGTAGTTTTAGTTGCTGGGGTCCCACCGATGATGGTCGTATCAAACCAGATGTTGTAGCCAATGGTGTTGCTGTTTTGTCAAGTACTTCTGGGTCTAATACAAGCTATGCAAGTTTAAATGGTACTTCCATGTCTTCACCTAACGCAGCGGGGTCACTCATTTTATTACAGGAATTATACGCACGTTTAAAAAATAATGAATTTTTAAGAGCAGCCACCATCAAAGGACTTGCCATTCACACAGCTAGTGAAGCAGGTAGCGCACCAGGTCCCGATTATAAATTTGGTTTTGGACTTTTAAACGTAGAAAAAGCGGCTGCTGTTATTTCGGCATCAGTAGCTAATAATAATAACGCAAATAGTGAGCATTTGATGTTTGAAAATGTTTTTAATGCTACAACCACTTCTTTTTCTACCAACGTAATTGCTTCTGGTAAAGGACAATTAAAAGCAACTATTTCTTGGACAGATCCAAAAGGAAGTGTTGAGCTCGTAAATGTATTAAACGACCGTACACCAAAACTTGTAAACGACTTAGACGTAAGGATTACAACAAATGGTGGCGCAAAAATTTACAAGCCTTGGGTAATGATTCCTTCAAGTCCCAGTAGTGATCCTTCTCCTGGTGATAACGTATTAGACAACGTAGAAGTCGTAGATGTAGACAGTACCATTCCAGGACAATCTTATACCGTAACAGTTACCTATAAAAATACCTTACAAAGAGGCACACAGGCTTATTCACTACTTGTTAGTGGTGTTGGTGGAACCGCCTATTGCGCATCTGCACCTTCCTCAAATGCAGGTGGAAAAATTGATAGCGTAAGTTTTAAAACCATTCGTTATTCAAATCCTACCGGCGGAACTACCTACACAGACAATACAAAATTGGTTGCACAAGTTGAGCCATTACAATCTGTACCATTCTATGTTCGTGCGGCTAGTTCGGATGCAACCAACGTAAACAAAATTGGAAAAATATTTATTGATTATAACAACAACGGATCCTTTACCGACGACAATGAACTTGTTGCAACAAGTGGTAACTTATCCAACGCAGGTGCATTTACTGGTAGTATTGCAATTCCTAACACCGTAACCATTGGCAACTATTTAAGAATGCGTATTGTGTTACAAGAAACCTCTAATGCAGCAGATGTAAATGCTTGTGGCACGTATGGTAAAGGTGAAACCCAAGACTACCGCTTACTCGTTGTGAATCCATCCAACGACGTGTCTGTTACAAATATTACAAGTCCAAGTTCATTGGAGTGCGAAGACAGTACCCAATATTTAACTGTACAACTTCGAAACAATGGTTCATCTCCTGCCGATAATGTTAGTGTTACAGCTACCATTAGAGAAGGTAATACAGTAATTAGCACCATCAACGCGCCCTATCCTGGAACCATTCCGGGTCAAACAAACGCGAGCTTAACCTTACAAAAACCATTTTTAACCAAAGCAAATACATCGTATAAAGTAGCAGTGACCGTTAATTTTACCGGCGATCAAAATCCTTCCAATAATTCGCTAAGTAATGATATTTCAATTAGTAGCAAATCAGCAACACCTGATGCGGTTGCTAGCATTTGCGGTACCAATGCTATTTTAAAAGTAAATAACCCAGAAGCAGGTGCAAATTATTTCTGGTATAGTAGTGCCACCAGCAACACACCCCTTGCCGCTGGTCCAACATTTAATACCAACACCATTCCTGCTAATAAAACTTATTATGTTGGAAGAGAAATGAAAACAACAGTGGGTCTTCCTAACAAAATGGTACACCCCGATGGTGGTTACAATAGTTTTAGCGGAAACTTTGTTCGCATCAATAACTCAGTTCCTGTAATCATTGAAAGTGCAAGATTATATATTGGAAATCCTGGAACCGTGCAAGTAATGCTTGCCGATTTAGGAACCTTAAATGCCAATGGTAGCTATACCTACTATCCATTAAGTAGCGTTACATTTAATGTTACGGCTACACATCCAACACCAACAGGCGGAGCTGTAACTGGTAACCCAGCAGGTGATACCGGTGCTATTTACCAATTAAATCTTCCAGTAAATACCCCTGGCGATCACGTATTAATGGTAACCTGTTCTAATGGTGCTACTATTTTTAGAAACAACAACATCCTTGGAGCCACCTATCCAATGGCTGTTCCTGGCGTGTTTAGTATTACAGGCAACAGCGTTAACTGGGGTTCTACCAACGATCCCAATCCTTTCTATTATTTCTTTTATAACATGAAAATTAGAACGCAGGCTGGCTGCGTAAGTGATAAGGCAACCATTGTAGCTACAAATGTTGCAGCACCAACCATTACAAAAGTGGCCGATTCATTAGCTAGTAGTGCAACCTCTGGCAACCAGTGGTATTTTAACGATGCCTCTATTCCAGGTGAAACAGGACAGAAAACCAAGTTAAGACAATCGGGTGCTTATAAGGTTGTAGTTACAGATGCCACTGGATGTTCGCAAACATCTAATATTATCAACCACGTGGTAACAGCTTTACCGCCAGAAGTAGTAGCCAAAGAAATTAATTTATCCGTATCGCCTAACCCTAATAATGGTAAATTCCAACTTCGTTTTGAAGTTAAAAATAGGGCACCGTTAAACATTGATATTTTAACAGCCAGTGGCCAAAAAGTATTTACAGAATCAACCCCTAATTTTAATGGTGTATACAATAAAGAAATCAATATTGGAAAACCTAGCTCAGCGTATTACCTATTAAAAGTTGAGCACAATAAAAAAACATACACCCAAAAAATAATTATCCTAGACTAGTTGATGCGTGTTGTACCTTTAAGGTATGAAAAAGTTTTACCTAGTTATATTTGCAATAGCTGCCTGCTTAACAACTGGCAGCTATTCTTTTGCTCAAAAAAATGAGAAAAGAACGGGCTTTTTAAAAGATAGTGCTACACAAATGCCCATTGTGCTTGCCAGTGTTACCAATTTAACTACCCGCGAAACCGTCATGACCAGTAGTGCTGGTAAATTTTCTATTGCTGTAAAACCAAAAGACATTTTATCCTTTGCTGCCGTTGGTTATTATTTTGATACTCTTACGGTTACGCAAGAAAATAGTTCGGATGCCATTGCTGCCTATTTAAAACCACTCGGTGCTTATTTAGGAAATGTAACAGTAAGTAGCAAAGGACTTAATAGATATCAGTTAGATAGTATGGAACGCCGGAAAGAATTTTTACAAGGTATTGCGGGTTATATGATACCAGCCGTTGCCAAAGCAAATTCGGGTGCAGGAATCGCACTCAACATTGACCGTTTTTCGAAAAATGAAAAAAAGAAAAGAAGGGCTTACGCATTTTATGAAGACAACGAAAATGAAGCTTATATCAATTACCGTTTTACCCCAGAACTTGTAGCTTCCCTCACCGGATTTAAAGAGGATGCACTGCTAACATTTATGCAAACGTATAGACCTTCTGTGGCTTGGTTACGATCTAATCTTACCAAAGAAGATTTAGTATATTATATCAATGCGCAGTTAAAAAATTATAAGCCTACTCGTAACGAAGTGCGTTAATTGGGTTGAGTTTAGCTGCTTTCATGGCAGGATAAATACCGGCACCAAGGCCAACAGCAGTACATATAATAATACCTGTAATAACCCATCCCCATGGAATTATAAATCCAGTATTTAAGTAAATGGCAAAAATATTTCCTACGCCAACACCTAACAAAATACCAAAAAAGGCACCCAATAAACTAATAATAACACTCTCAAATAAAAACTGCTGACGCACATTTTTACTTTTGCCCCCAATGGCTTTAATAAGCCCTACTTCTTTGGTTCTTTCGTTTACTGCCACAAGCATAATATTCATAAGGCCAATAGCTGCACCAATTAATGTAATAAGACCAATGGCACCCGCAGAGCCTGTAATACTGCTTAAAAATCCAATAAACAATTCGGCAAACTTGTCACTTTTTTCAATCACAAAATTATCTGTTTCGGTAGGCATTAATTTTCTGATAGATCTAAAATAAGCCGTAGCCTGACCAGCAGCAGGATCAATTTCTTTTACATTGGCCACCATAACACCCATCAAATAAGAGTTACTAGCATTACCGTACTTTCTAATATTATTATAGGTGGTAATAATCACATCATCTTGACGCATCATGGCACTAGATCCCTTTGCTTTTAAAAGTCCAACCACACGGTAGGGCGCACCACTAACCCGCACAACTTTATCAATACAACGCTCTGGCTTATCACCAAATAAAGTAACTGCAACAGCATTTCCTAAAATACAAACGTTACGCCCACTTTGTAAATCCTGTTCATTTAAATTCCTGCCCTGAATTAAAGTATAACCGCTCACCGCTAAATAATTTTCATCACCACCCATTAAGGTAATTTGCGGATTGGTTTTTTTATCTTGGTAATGAATTTCTTGACCGCCCGGACCCCTTCTATAAATACTTACAAAAGCGTTAGGAAAGCTATATGTTTTTTTAAAAAACTCGGCGTCTTCTTTGCGAATGGGCTTATCTAAATTTGATTTCTTTTCTTTTTGACCACGTACCGATTTTGCAACATCGGAATTATTTCCGCCCATTCTTACCCGCGAATTTTTATACCTGATATTAAAGGCATTGGTACCCATCGAAGAAAAGCTTTCTTTAAGGCTCTGGTTCATGGCTTCAATAGCCGTAATAATTCCAATAAGTGCCATGATACCAAATGCAATAATAGCTACGGTAATACTTGTACGCAGTTTATTGGCACGAACCGTGCGCCAAGCAAGTGATAAAGAATCTAATGAAGTCATTCCTGCCATAATAGTAGCATTATAGCTGTAAAGATAGCACAGATTAAGCAGCCCCTAAACAGAGGGCCTCAAAAAAATGAGGAGCGGTAAGCCGGCCTATAAGTATGGTAAAATACTAAAAGTAAAGCCAGCTTAAGAGCGCAGAAGGCCAGATACCCAATAGCACAATCAGAGCAGCGACAGCTATCAAGGCAGCTTTAAAACCACCCGAAATAGGCAGGGTTTGCGGATCGCCAGTTTTAAAATACATAGCCTGAATCACTCTAAAATAATAGTATACGCTTACCGCTGCTAAAAGAACAGCTACAATAATTAGCCAAAGTGCTCCCCCTGCTTGCAAAGCACCTGCTAACACATAGTACTTAGCAAAGAAGCCTGCCGTTAAAGGAATACCTGATAATGACAATAATGAAACAGTTGCTGCAAAAGCAAGTACGGGTTCTTTTTTAGCAAGACCGTTAAAACCATCTAATGTATAATCGTGCAATTTAATGAGTACTGCAAAAATACTAATGGTGGCTAAACTATATGCAGCTGCATATAATAAGATACCCTCTTTTGCAATTTCAGTATTATTGGCATAGAGTGCAAAAAGCATAAAACCCGCTTGAGCAATACTCGAATAGGCGAGCATACGTTTCACGCTCTGCTGAAATACAGCCGTAATATTTCCAACTAGTAAAGTAGTTACAATTGCAAAATCAACAATAATATGCCAGGTAGGGCCAAGTATCGTATATTGATTTTCAAATACGCGAATAAAAGCCAGCATACCGGCAGCCTTTACAATGGTTGCCATAAAAGAAGTAAACACACTTGGTGCACCATCATATACATCAGGTGTCCAAAAATGAAAAGGAGCAGCTGAAACTTTAAAAGACATGGAAGCAAACAACAATATAACACCCGCTACAAGTAAAAATGGCGGTTGTTGCGTTGCAGTCACCACGCCTCTTAACCCATTACTATGCACCATTCCAAAATTACCGGTGGCTCCATACATGAGTGCGATACCCATAAGCATAACACCTGTAGAAAAAGAACCCATTAAAAAATACTTCAGCGACGCTTCGTTACTTTTTAAATTTCTTTTATCAGAACCTGTTAAAATATAAAGTGGAATTGATAAAATTTCTACGCCAATAAATAACATGAGAAGTCCATTAAATGAACTTAAAATAGCAACGCCACAAAGCACAAAAAAGATTAGGGCAAAATACTCTGCCACATTAACCCCTACTTCTGTAATATCACTTCCGCTTAACAATAAATAAATAAAGGTTGCCCCGTATGCGATACAGTTAAAAAACAAGCCATAACGCTGGGTTACAATTAAATCATGGGTATTGATATTGAATGAAAACAAATTGTTCATTTCCATCAAATTGGCAACGAGTAAAAAAAGCACACCCGCCGTTGCAATATTTTTAATGATTGTTTTATTGGTGGTAAAAATGCCACTAAACATCATCACAACACCCAGTAAAGCCGATACAATAATTGCGTTCATAAGAAATTATTTTATAACGAGTAAAGCGTTAACAGAATCTTTGGTTAAATCAATGAGTGGTTGCGGGTATACACCAAGCGCAATAACAGCTACAACAATTACAATAAGCACCCATTTGCTGTAAGGGTTGATTTCAGTTGCCGATGCAGTAACAGCAGATACTTCACCAAAAAGTACTTTTTGTACCATTTGAAGTGTGTAAACTGCACCTAAAATAATACTCACACCCGCAGCTGCGGCAATCCAAATATTATATTGAAATAGTCCATTAAATAATAAGAATTCCCCAATAAATGCATTGGTTAATGGTAAAGCAATATTTGCAAATGCAAGTACCACAAATAAAATAGCCATGGTAGGCGCTTTGGTAGCCAGTCCACCCAGTTCCGATAATTTTCTGGTACCCAGTGTAGACTCTATTGCATTAGCAAGTATCCAAAGTCCTATCACATTTATACCGTGGTTAAACATTTGCACTTGTACCCCTTGTAATCCAAGTGTACCGCCCGCAAAAATAGCAGCGGCCATCAGTCCAATATGTGCAATAGATGAATACGCAATTAAACGCTTGATATCATCTTGCTTGATGGCAATTAAAGAAGCGTAAATCATACCCACAACTGATAGAATAATAATGGGCATTTCAAACTGATGTGCAGCAAACGGGAAGAGTGGTAACACCCAACGAATCACTGCAAATAAACCCATTTTAACCATCACGCCACTTAATATCATGGTAGTAGAGGTTGGCGCCTGCTCGTAAGCATCGGGTTGCCAAGTATGTAAAGGGAAGATGGGCATTTTGATTGCAAAAGCAATAAAAAACAAAAAGAAAGGAAGGGTTTCTTCGCCACTGGTTAAATCAGTGTTGGTAAAAGAAGACCATGCAAAACTATGATCTTTGGTATGTAGGTATACGAGTAAAATACCAACGAGCATTAATAAAGAACCTATAAAAGTGTAAATGAAAAACTTAAACGTAACCGCAATTCTTTTTTCGCCACCCCAAATAGAAGACAAAAAGTAAACCGGTATTAAAGCAAGTTCCCAGAAGAAATAAAATAAAAGTGCATCCATAGAAACAAACACACCCATTAAGCCTACTTGTGCAAGCAACATAAGTGCGTAAAAACTACCTGGATTACTATAATTATTGTTTCGAGTAGCAATTAATATAAGCGGCATACTAATAGCCGTTAACAACACGAGCATTTTAGACATGCCATCAAGCGCTACGCTAAAACTTGCACCAATGCTAGGCAACCAAGTGGCCTCAAACTGATGCATCGAAGCCGGCATAGCATAAATACCAACGACAGCAGTAAGCAAAGTAATGATCGATGCTACAATTGCCCAGTTACTTGCTGCCTTTTGGTCTTTGATAAAAAAACCTAAAATGCCTGCAACCAGCGGAATAAAAAGTAATAAAACAGGAATCATATCTTTTATTTAACGTAAATAGAACGGTTAAAATAATCTACTAAAATATTTTACGAATAAAATACATAATGGTGTTGTCGTTAAACCAAATAATAATAAAGAGCACGAGTGCCATTACCATCATTAAAATATAACTACCCACTTGTCCACTTTGCAAAAGTCTAAATTGACGACT
>JBMSJE010000062.1:0-9289 GCA_049418605.1 Sediminibacterium sp.
GTAAATACAATTTATCGGTAAACGCCAACCACAACCAAAACAATAATTTACGCCTTGTTAATTTACAACTTCCAACTGTAAACTTTAATGTGGTAACCTTATATCCTTTTCAATCTAAAGAGCAAATAGGTTCCGGAAAATGGTATGAAAAAATTGGTATTGGGTATAGTGGTAATGTGCAAAATCAATTGTCTTTTTACGATACGGCGTTTAATTTTAAAAGACTCTTAGATACGGCGCAGTGGGGTGCTGTTCATAATATTCCAATTTCTATGTCGCTTCCTGCACTTGGGCCTGTAACCATTAGCCCTAGTATCTCTTACGAAGAGCGCTGGTATGGCCAAAGGTTTATACGAAGTTGGAATACGGCCAATAAAAAAGTGGATACGGTTAAATATAGAGGACTTTATACGGCACGTCAAATGAGTTTTGGTATTAGTGCAGCCACTCGAATTTTTGGAACCTATACCTTTGGCAAAAACAGTAACATTAAAGGTATTCGCCATGAAATAAGACCTAGCGTATCTGTAAATTATCAACCCGACATGGCCGCTGCATACCATTATAGTACTCAAATTGATACCACTGGCAGAAGCTATCGTTTTTCACAATATGATGGAGGTGTTATTGGTTCATTCTCGGAAGGCCGTTTTGGTGGTATCGGATTTGGTATAGATAATTTATTGGAAATGAAAGTGCGTGACAAATCGGACTCTACTGCCAAAGACAAAAAAGTAAAACTCATTGAAGGCTTTGGTATTTCTTCTTCCTATAATATGCTAGCCGATAGTTTTAAACTAGGAACCTTTAATTTATATGCGCGTAGTACCCTCTTTGAAAAAGTAAATATCAATGCAAGTGCCACACTTGATCCTTATGATGTGGACAGCAAGGGCTACCGTTTAAAAACCTATGCTTTTGATCCAAAAGCTTTCAAATTTGGACGCATCACAAGTGGTAGTATTGCTATTTCTACTTCATTTTCAAGTAAGTCTAAAGATGGTAAAACAGAAAAAGACAGAGAAATTCCTATCGATCCTTTTTTAACACCTGATGAGCAACAGCGTCAGTTGCAGTTTGCAAAATCAAACCCTGCGGAGTTTACAGACTTTAATATTCCTTGGACATTGTCTTTCTCGTATTCTTTATCTTTTGCTAAACAAATCAAGCCAGATTATAGTGGATTTGAAACGAGAACTTTTTCAAGTTTAAACTTTAATGGGGATTTTAGTTTAACCGAAAAGTGGAAAGTAGGAGGAACGGGTTATTACGACGTTTCAATGGGCGGTCTTCAACAATTTAGTATGTTTATTTCTCGAGAAATGCACTGCTGGCAAATGTCGATCAACGTAATGCCAGTTGGTATTTTTAGATCCTTTAATATTACGGTAAATCCTAAATCAGGTATCTTACGTGATTTAAAAATTAATAGAAGCAGGGTATTCTCAAATTCTTCCTTCTAATAACTGCTGGTGCTTGGCGTAATAATTCCACATCAGGTCATACACTTCCTCTTTTACTTCTTTACTTGTTTTACCAACAATATTTACAGGGGGCAAAAAATGCATTTCAATTTTTCCGGGCATCAAACAAAAGCTAGGGCTAGGCGGTAAAATATTTTTTGAGTTAAATAGGATGGTAGGTATGATTCGTTTTTGCGTATCTACGGCTAATTTAAAAGCACCATCATAAAAACTTTTGAGTGGGTCACCGGTTCTATTTCTAGTGCCTTCTGGATAGATGAGCATGTCTAGTCCTACTGCTAAAACGGCTTTCATTTCTTCAAAACTTTGTCTTCGGCTTTGGTCACTTCTGCGATCTACTAAAACACTGCCAAACTTATACACCCAACCAAAAACGGGCACCTTAGAAAAACTAACTTTAGCAATTGTTTTATTGGCCCTTGGCATAAAGGGGGTACTCACCGGAACATCCATAAGTGAGTTGTGGTTGCACACCACTACATAGTTTTCTCCTTTTACAAAATTATTAGCTCCTTTAATTTTAATGCGGCAGCCAATAAAAAATAAGAAAAATCGCATCCAAGCCTGTGTTACTTTTCTGTGTAGTATGGCAACATGAGGCTCCGCTAAAAAAAAGCATGGTAATAAAAAAAACACCGCTAAAAACATGGTGGGAATAAAAAGCATGATTGCCCATACTGCCAAAATTCTTCCAGCAATAAATTGAATAGTTGATATTTTATGTATCGGTTCACTCATGTTCTTAATTTAAATATGCCAGTCAATTACTTGAAGTCCTTGTTTTGCAAGTAGTTCATTTGTTTTGCTAAAATGTTTACAACCAAAAAATCCTTTATCTGCACTAAATGGTGAGGGGTGCGCTGCTTTTAAAACAAAGTGTTTGGTTTCATCAATTAATATTTGCTTTTGTTCTGCAAATTTCCCCCACAATAAAAATACAATCCCTTTTTTTTCATCGGATAATTTTTTAATGACCGCGTCAGTAAAATGCATCCATCCAATTTTTGCATGACTAGCGGGTTCGTTTTCTCGAACCGTAAGTACTGCGTTTAATAATAGCACACCTTGTTTAGCCCAAGGGGTTAAGTCTCCATTTGTTGGTATGGGTAATCCAATATCAGATTTTAATTCTTTAAAAATATTAACGAGTGAGGGCGGAGGTTTTACCCCTTTCGGTACAGAAAAGCTAAGACCCATAGCCTGGCCGCTTCCATGGTAAGGGTCTTGACCTAATATGACTACTTTTACATTTCCAAAGCTAGTTTGATTAAATGCATTAAAAATTTTGTTGCCTGCTGGAAATATTTTTGCGCCAGTGGCTAGTTCTGTTTTTATATGTGCCGCTGTTTGTAAAAAGTACGATGATTTAAAAACGTTACTTAATACTTCTTTCCAAGAGGCTTCAATTTTTACTTCCATAATCATTTAGTATAAAATACTAACACTGCCGGCAAATGCTTGATGTTTACCTGATAATTTAATAACATAATAATATACACCAAAAGGTAAGGCTGTTTGATTTTTTGATTTACCATCCCAGTTTTTTCCATACCCGCTAGAACTAAATACTTGTTGACCGGTTCTATTAAATACACTCACCGTGCAATTTGGGTAATAATCAAGCAAAGGAATGCTCCATGTATCATTGATGCCATCGCTATTGGGTGAAAATGCATTGGGCGGATTGATGTCTGCATCATTGACAGTTGCATCTATTGTATGCACCTGCGCGCATCCAATAGGTGTTGTTGCTTTAATGAAATATTTTCCGGTAGCTACAATTCTTTTTGGTTGTAATAGCGGAGTCGTACATAAAGAGTCTTGCCAATAACTGTATACCCAATTATTAGATGGTGGTGGGATAGTCGTAAGATCTATGGTGACTGGAATTTTTACAGGGGCCGGTTGCGTTATTAAAAAATCGGGATAATAATTAATGGTAACATTCGCTTTTTTAATAACACTACAACCTGCTGGTGCGGTAAATTTGATAAAATAATTTGTACTGTTTATAAACCGGTGATTGCCAGGTATTATTTGTAAAGTGGTGCTATCAAAAAAGTAATTAAAGCTTGCATTTGGGTCACTTCCTTTGGTAGGCGTAATACTATCAAGTGGAATACTGCCACAGGCCATATAATTTGTGACGGATGTGATGGGTGGTGCACTAATACTCGTATTAATAGGTGCGATATTACTACATCCAAACTGGCTTGTACCTAAAATAAAGTAGTTGCCGGTTTGTGCAATTTTTGTAGGATTGACAACGGGTGTTTTTGCAACTGCATCCTGCCAATAAGTGTATTTTAAATTGGGGTCATTGCCACTTGTGTAGCTTGGGTCTGTTAAATTAATCGTTTCAGGAATACAGGCAGCTGCGGGTTGCTTGATGATAAGGGCTGGATTTGGATGTATAATAACAGAGAGTGGTTTAGTGTCGGCGCAACCTGCACTATTGGTTGCTTTTACATAAATCAACCCCGATTTTCCGATTGCTTTTGGCGAAGCAACAAAATCACCACTAGTAGGGCTGTTAAAGTAACTTAATTTTAAACCGGGGCTACTGCCTGCTGTAACAATACTATCTGTAACATCGGCACCTTTGTTTTGACATGCAACCACACTGTCAGTTAATTTAAAAACATAGGGATCCAAAGATTTTACAATTGTTGTGTACAACGTGTCTAGACAACCTTGATTGGGGTAGGGCGTAATAACGAGGGCTAATCTAGTTTTTGGTGGAGGTGCTGGCGAAATAGTAAGCACTACATCGGTACCTAATAATTTAGAAAAGTCATCGGTGTACCATTTATAATCTGCAAAGCCGTATGGTGCAGTTAAATTGAGTCCGGTAATATTGGTACAAAAAACATTGCCTGTAACGGGCGTTGTGCAGTTGTCATTCACATCTAAATATGCATACCCAAAATGACCACCTCTCGAACAATCGTTGGTGGTAAATTCAAGTCGCAAGGTTTTACCCTGATATCCTGGAAGTTTTAAAGTAATGGGTGCCCAATCTTTGTAAAATACTGATCTTTTAACGGTCGATTCTTTAAAACCCGGTAAGTTGGGTGCCGAAATAAATTCGAAAGCACCGCAGGTTTCATATTTATTATCGGTAACATTAAAAACCTTGACCATAAATTTTGGTTGCTCCCAATCTTGATGGCCAGCAGGGTTTTCAAATACAACAGCGTAATTGTAAATGATACTATAATCACCTTCGGAGGAAGGAACGGTGAAAGTGTATGAAACACCCTGCGCTTCTGCTTGAGTTTGGTCATTACCAAGTTTTAATGAATAGCCGCTACCATTTGGACAGCTTGTAGGGAAGCCGCCATAATAGTCTTTGGCGGTAGTACCCGGGAAATTGGTAATGATGGTATGTTTGCCGTCTTGCGGGCTCCCAAGTATCATATTTAATGCCCCATTGGATCGGGCAATAGATCCATCAAAAGCATCCCAACTACCTAGATTTCCGTTTTCAAAACCAATATTTGGTGGGCAGCCTTGCCCCAATACCTGATATACCCCAATAAATAGAGATAAACAGCTCAATAAGAAGTAGGTACGGGCGAATCGCATACCTTGTAAATGTCGGGAAAATAAATGGCAATATGGGATGAAATGGCATGAAAAAGCCCCAAAAATAGGTGTTTGGGGCTTTGTGAACCGGATTGGATTCGAACCAATGACCTACTGCTTAGAAGGCAGTTGCTCTATCCAGCTGAGCTACCGGTCCTTATCAGAGTGGCGCAAAATAAAGAAAAAATGGCCATAATTTCAAAAGAATTCACTCAAATAGGGCTACCTCCTAATTAGTTAGCCTCGTTTTTCTAAAAGTCTTTACTTTGCATCAAACGCTTACTTGTGAGTTATAATTACCTGCCATTAGACCAAAAATGGCTTCATTTTAGCCAGGTTAAAAACCTATTAGCCCATGATCAGGATGTGTCTATCACATTTGATGCGCATGATAAAATAACCGCTTGCCGTGCTTATTTGGATCAAAAAATGGTCCAAAAAGACAAAAATTACTACGGTATTAATACGGGTTTTGGTTTTTTACAAAACATTGCTATCGACGATTCACAAATTGAGCAGCTACAATACAATTTAATTGTTTCACATGCTTGTGGATTAGGGGAGCAGGTGCCTGAACCCATTGTTAAACTCATGCTCATGCTTAAAATTAAGTCGTTGAGTTATGGACATAGTGGGGTTCAAATTGAAACAGTAAAGCGCTTGTTGGAAATGTACAATAATAGGGTGCTACCTGTTATATATACACAGGGTTCGCTTGGTGCATCTGGTGATTTGTCGCCCCTCAGTCATTTAAGTTTACCCCTTTTAGGACTTGGTGCAGTAACCATTAATGGCGTTACACATCAAACAGCTTCCATTATGGATCGCTACCATTGGAGTCCTATTAAAC
This sequence comes from Sediminibacterium sp., assembly GCA_049418605.1. GTDB lineage: Bacteria > Bacteroidota > Bacteroidia > Chitinophagales > Chitinophagaceae > Sediminibacterium. The sequence goes on from JBMSJE010000062.1 coordinate 5,923, forward strand.
TACAAAGTAAAGAAGGGTTAGCACTCATTAATGGTACTCAATTTATGAGTGCCTATGGCATGTACTGTTTACAAAAAGCCGAGCATTTAATTGAAATGGCACAGTTAATTGCAGCACTTTCTTTTGATGCTTTTAATTGTACCACAGAGCCTTTAAGCCCACAAATACATAGCATTCGGGCACATGAGGGGCAGTTGCTTACGGCTAAAAAAATGCGTGAATATCTAGCAGGTAGCAGTATTGCTACTTCTGCCGGTAAACAAATTCAGGATCCGTATTCGTTTAGATGTATACCGCAGGTGCATGGTGCTACTATTGGTGCATTTAATCATGTGCTTGATGTTTTTATGCGTGAAATAAATTCGGTAACAGATAATCCTAATATTTTTCCGGACGAAGATTTAATTCTGAGTGGTGGCAATTTTCACGGACAACCACTTGCTATTGCACTCGATTATTTAGCGATTGCGATGAGTGAGTTAGCTAATATTTCGGAGCGTAGAACCTATCAGTTATTAAGTGGTCAGCGTGACCTTCCTTTATTTTTAGTGAAAGATCCTGGTTTGCATTCCGGATTTATGATTCCGCAGTATACGGCAGCTGGCATTGTGAGTGAAAATAAACAACTTTGTACCCCTGCTTCGGTGGATAGTATTTCGTCATCTAATAACCAGGAAGACCATGTAAGTATGGGGGCCAACGCGGCAACAAAATGTTTACGCGTGATTGATAATGTAGAAAAAGTACTAGCTATAGAGTTATTAAGCGCGGCGCAAGCACTTGAATTTAGAAGGCCTGCTAAAAGCTCTGAACCCATCGAAAAACTAGTGGCTACATTACGAGACCAGGTGTCTTTTGTGGCCGCAGATAGGCTAATGCATCCCGATATGGTTACTGCTACCCAAATTATAGCATCCTACGCCTTATAGCACCTATTTTAGCTTAACTTTGCAGGGTAAAAAAGTGATGTATGTCTGAAGAAAAGAGTTTGAATTTTATTGAAGAAATTGTAGAGGCAGATTTAGCGGCTGGAAAATACCAGTCTATTGTTACGCGTTTTCCACCAGAGCCAAATGGCTATTTACATATAGGCCACGCTAAAAGTATTTGTTTAAATTTTGGTTTAGCAAATAAATATGGCGGTAAAACAAATTTACGTTTTGATGATACCAATCCGGTAACTGAAGAAACGGAGTATGTAGAGAGTATTAAAAACGATGTAAAATGGCTTGGTTTTAATTGGGCCGAAGAATTATATGCTTCCAATTATTTTGATCAAATACATGGCTTTGCTGTTCGCTTAATTGAAATGGGCCTTGCCTATGTAGACGATAGTAGTTCGGAAGATATTGCTACGCAAAAAGGGACGCCAACACAAGCGGGTACTTCAAATGCTTTTAGGAGCAGAACCGTCGCTGAAAATTTGCAACTTTTTGAAGACATGCGCCTTGGTAAATACGCCGATGGAGAAAAAGTATTACGCGCTAAAATTGATTTAGCAAGTAGTAACATGCTTATGCGTGACCCTATCATTTACCGTATTAAACATGCGCATCACCACCGCACCGGTAACAAATGGTGCATTTATCCGATGTACGATTTTGCACATGGACAAAGTGATGCCATCGAAAATATTACACACTCAGTTTGTACACTCGAATTTATTCCGCACAGAGAATTGTATAACTGGTTTATAGAAAAATTATCAATTTTTCCTTCTAAGCAATATGAGTTTGCGCGTTTAAACATGACTTACACAGTTATGAGTAAGCGTAAATTATTACAACTAGTACAAGAAAACCATGTTACAGGTTGGGATGATCCGCGTATGTCTACCATTTCTGGTATGCGCCGAAGAGGTTATCCAGCTGCGGCTATCAGAGAATTTTGCGACCGTATTGGTATAGCAAAACGTGACAACTTAATTGATATTAGTTTACTTGAATTTTGTGTGCGTGAAGATTTAAATAAAACAGCCGTGCGCCGTATGGTGGTGTTTGACCCATTAAAAGTGATTATCACCAACTATACAGGTGCGGGTGAAATACTCCATTCAGAAAACAATCCGGAAGATCCAAATGGGGGAACAAGAGAGGTTCCATTCAGCAAAGAAATATTTGTAGAGCGTGACGACTTTATGGAAGAGCCATCTAAAAAATATTTTAGACTCGCTCCTGGTAAAATGGTGCGTTTAAAAAGTGCATACATTATCAAGTGTGATAATTTTGTAAAAGATGCAGATGGTCATGTAACAGAACTTCATTGTAGTTATATTCCAGAAAGCAAGAGTGGATCAGATACATCTGGTATCAACGTTAAAGGAACGCTACACTGGGTAAGTGCAGCACATGCGATCCCTGCCGAAGTTCGTTTGTACGACCGTTTATTTAGTGTTGAAGATGTTGCGAACGCCGAAGGTGATTTTAAAGATTATATCAATAAAGAATCTTTAACGGTAGTGCCGCATGCTTACGCTGAGCCTGCACTATTAAAAGATAGCATGGGTGTAGGATTTCAATTTTTACGCAAAGGATATTTTTGTGTCGACAAAGACAGTACGCCAACAAAACTTGTATTTAATAGAACGGTAGGTTTAAAAGATACTTGGGCGAAAGAAGTAAAAAAAGGAGCATAGCATATGCACTTTCAAGCAAGGTTTAATAAACACTGGGCTCATACCTTTCCTCAATTTAGTAAGGGTGGTCATTTTGTGCTTGCTGTAAGTGGGGGCGCCGATAGTGTGGTGCTTGCGCATTTATTAAAAGGCGCTGGTATTAATTTTGAAATTGCGCATTGTAATTTTGGGTTAAGAGGAGCGGAGAGTGATAGGGATGAGGCCTTTGTAAAAAATTTAGCAGTTACATTAGATGTCCCTTTTTCTTGTAAACATTTTGACACAAATACCTATGCTGCTGAAAATAAAATATCTATTCAGGAAGCGGCAAGAGATTTGCGTTATACCTGGTTTGCAACATTTAACACTACTGTAATCACGGCGCATCACGCCAATGATAATATTGAAACCGTGTTCATGCATTTTTGCAGAGGCACTGGTATTGCTGGTTTAACTGGCATTGAGCCCTATAAAGTAAAAGAGCGCTTATTGCGCCCTTTACTTGTTTTTCATAAGCAAGAAATAATCGACTATGCAACTGAGGCCGGTATAGCATTTGTAGAAGATAGTTCTAATGCTAGTGATAAATACACCCGTAACTTTTTTAGACATCAAATATTGCCAGCTGTGCAGGAAGTATTTCCGCAGGCAGAACAAAATATTTTACATACTATCAAGCATTTGCGCGAAGTATCGGAAGTGTATAAGGCAGCCATGCAAAAAATTGTAAGCAAGCTTCAATTTATTAATGGC
>JBMSJE010000063.1:0-9272 GCA_049418605.1 Sediminibacterium sp.
GACAACTCCATCAAAGACATCCACGAGTACCGGCTTTGTTTTATCTACTTCACCAGCAAGGATCTTTTTACTGAGTGCATTTACAATGAGCTTTTGAATGAGTCTTTTTAATGGTCTAGCCCCCATTTGAGGATCAAATCCTTGCTCTGCTAAAAACTCCAATAAATAATCAGAATACGTAAGCGTGATACCTGAAAGCGCCACCATTTTTTGAAGCCCTTGTAATTGAATTTTAACAATGCCAAATATTTGCTTCTTTAAGAGTGGACTAAACATAATAATTTCATCTACCCGATTTAAAAATTCGGGCCTGATAGTTTGTCTTAACAGTTCCATCACCTCTGTTTTTGCTTTATCGGTAACTGTTTCAATATTTTTTTCCGTTACTTTTTCAAAAGCATCCTGAATTAAATGACTACCCATATTACTTGTCATAATTATGATGGTGTTTTTGAAATTAACTTTGCGACCTTTGTTGTCCGTTAAATGACCATCATCCAATACTTGTAATAAAATATTCCAAACATCAGGGTGCGCTTTTTCAATTTCATCAAGTAGCACAACACTATATGGCTTACGTCTAACCGCTTCCGTTAATTGACCACCCTCATCATACCCTACATAACCCGGAGGCGCTCCCACAAGGCGTGATACCGAATGTTTTTCTTGGTATTCACTCATATCTATACGTGTCATGAGTTGTTCGTCGTCAAATAAATAATCGGCAAGTGCTTTGGCAAGTTCTGTTTTACCCACACCCGTTGTACCTAAAAATATAAAAGAGCCAATGGGCTTTTTAGGGTCTTGAAGTCCTGCCCTGCTTCTTCTAATAGCGTCTGATACGGCTGCAATGGCTTCTGCTTGTCCTACCACCCTATTATGAAGCTCATCTTCTAGATGTAATAATTTTTCACGATCTGACTGCAACATTTTACTTACCGGAATACCCGTTGCCTTAGCAACACTTTGTGCAATATCATCGGCATCCACTTCTTCTTTCATCAGTCTACTTCCGTTTTCACTAATGGTGCCAAGTTGCGTATTTAAGGTTTCTATTAAAGCTTCTTGGTCTTTGATTTTACCATACCTGATTTCTGCTACTTTACCATAGTCGCCATTGCGCTCTGCTTGCTCGGCTTCTAATTTATATCCGTCTATAAAAGTTTTAGCTTGTTGAATTTTTTCTACCACTTCTTTTTCTTCCTGCCACTTCGCTTTTAAGGTATCGCGCTCTACCGATAAATTACTAATTTCTATATTCAGTTCCTTTAATTTTTCTTCATCATTTTCTCTTTTGATGGCTTCACGCTCAATTTCAAGTTGTCTAATTTGACGCTCAAGTGTATCGAGCTCTTCCGGCATCGAATTCATTTCAAGCCTTAACTTGGCTGCACTCTCATCAATTAAATCGATAGCTTTGTCTGGTAAAAAACGGTCTGTAACGTAACGGTTAGAAAGTTCAACCGCTGCAATAATTGCTTCGTCTTTGATACGCACGTGGTGGTGCGTTTCGTAGCGGTCTTTTAACCCACGTAAAATGGATATAGCATCTTCTACACTAGGCTCATCAATCATTACTTTTTGAAACCTACGTTCGAGTGCTTTGTCTTTTTCAAAATACTTTTGATACTCACTTAGCGTGGTAGCACCAATGGCTCTGAGTTCACCTCTTGCGAGTGCTGGCTTTAAAATATTAGCAGCGTCCATAGCACCATCACCTCCACCTGCACCAACAAGCGTATGTATTTCATCAATAAATAAAATAATTTCTCCATCACTTTCTGCCACTTCTTTTACCACACCTTTTAAACGCTCTTCAAACTCACCTTTGTATTTTGCACCCGCTATTAAAAGTCCCATATCAAGTGTATAGATAATTTTAGACTTTAAATTTTCTGGTACATCCCCATTTACAATACGCATGGCAAGACCTTCTGCAATGGCTGTTTTACCAACACCAGGCTCGCCCACTAAAAGCGGATTGTTTTTACTTCTTCTAGATAAAATATGTAGGGTTCTTCTAATCTCTTCGTCTCTGCCAATTACTGGATCTAGTTTACCAGATCGTGCGGCTTCATTTAAATTACGCGCATACTTTTTAAGTACGTTAAACTGCGTGTCTTGTGTTTGTGAACTAATTTTTTCGCCTTTACGTAATTCCTTAATAGCAGCCACCAACCCTTTTTCATTCAAGCCTGCATCTTTCAATGTTTTTGCAGAACTATCATTCACATGCAGTAATCCTAAAAGCAAATGCTCTGGACTAATAAATTCGTCTCCAAATGTGGCAAGCATACTATTCGCTTTTAAGAGCGCTGTATTTAGGTCTCTCCCAATTTGCGCACCAGGCTCTGCCCCTTGCACTTTAGGAAGCTTTGCCATCGCCTCGTTAACTTTTGCCGCTACAAATGCCGCATTTACATTGTTCTTTTTTAACAAAAACGAAACCGTACTATCCTTATCTTCCAATAAAGCTTGCAACAAGTGCTCTGTTTCGATAGAAGGATTGTTATTGTTAAAAGCGAGTTGTTGGGCCGCAGCAATTGTTTGCTGTGCTTTAATTGTATAATTAGATAAATTCATAGCTTTACTTTTTTGAATACATAGTATGTGAGCAAAAACGGTACTAAACCCATTTATTTGTTTGTAATACAACAAAACCGGAAATTATGTCTGCTAAAATCACCTCAACCTGCTTGAAAGTCAGTTATATCATAGCTTTCATGTTATTCTTTCAGGTTACAAACGCCCAACTTAATTTTACTGAACTTGGTACTAAACTAGAAGCCAGCAAAAAAGAGCTTGGCGGAAAAGCTGTTTTACTCGTTTATAAAGACGGAAAAATTGTATTTGAAAAAAGTGTGGGTGAGTTTACACCAAAAACACAGGCCCCTATTGCAGCAAGCACACAGTGGCTAACCGCAGCACTTGTGATGAGTTATGTTGATGAAGGCAAACTTTCACTGGATGACAAGGTAAGTAAGTTTTTACCAGTATTTTCTAAATATTCGAAAGGGTATATCACCATTAGAGATTGCATCACACATTTAACTGGCATCGAAGGCCCCTCTATTGGGTCTTTAAAGGACATGAGTAATCCTAAAAAGTTTTCAAGTCTTGATGAACTCGTAAATGATATTGCTTCGAGTAAAGAAATTTTATCCAATCCAGGACTTGTTTTTAGATTTAACAATATTGGATATACGATTGCCGCAAGGGTTTTAGAAGTGCTGAACAGAAGAGGATTTGAACAAATGATGGCAGAGCGCATCACAAGACCATTACTTATGCGCACGACCAACTTTTTTAGCTACACCGTTATTAATCCGGCAGGAGGTGCACAATCGAGTGCTTATGATTACATGAATTTTTTATCTATGCTTTTAAATGGTGGCGTATTTAATGGGAAAAGAATTTTATCGGAAGCTGCCATTGTAACAATGATGAAATCAAGTAGTACACAAGGGATGATCAAAGAAACCCCTGCTATATTAGAAGGTAAAAATTACGGGATGGGGCAATGGGTTTTAGGCACAGATGAAAATGGAAAAACAACAATCGTGGCATGCCCCGGACTTTTTGGAACATGGCCACTCATAGATTATTGTAGAAAATATGCGTTTATTGTTTTTACCCCTGGCGAATCAGCTAACGAAAACAAAGAACTCATGGCTTCTTTTAAGGCGCTTATCGATGATCAAATTGTAGCTACTTGCAAATAAGATATAGATGCCATTGATTCAAGAACATACCAGATTTATTAAAGAAACGGCATTATCGCTGGGCTTTACCCATTGCGGTATTGCAAAAGCAGCACCCCTAGATGATGACGCTAGGAGGTTAGAAAAATGGCTGCACGCTGGTATGCACGGATCTATGCAGTACCTAGAAAATCATTTTGACCTCCGCGTAGATCCTACCAAATTAGTGCCTGGCGCAAAATCGGTGATAACACTGACGCAAAATTATTATAGCCCTAAAAAACAACCCGCAGATAGTCCTAAAATATCGACATATGCCTATGGCACCGACTATCATTTTGTGATTAAAGAAAAACTCAACAAATTACTTTCAGGCATACAACAAAAAGCGGGTGATATTGTGGGGCGAGGGTTTGTAGACTCCGCACCTGTGCTGGAAAGAACCTGGGCGCAAAAATCGGGTGCTGGTTGGATTGGTAAAAATGGAAATTTGATTTCTAAAAAAGATGGCTCCTTCTTTTTTATTGCAACACTTATTATAGATCTGCCGCTTGTATACGATGATCCATTCGCAAAAGATTATTGTGGTAGTTGTACAAAATGTATTGACGCCTGCCCCACAGATGCTATTTTACCGGACAAAACCATTGCAGGCAATAAATGTATTAGCTATTTTACCATTGAATTAAAAGACGCTATTATTCCTTCCGAAATGAAAGGTAAGTTTGACAATTGGATGTTTGGTTGTGATACCTGTCAAGACGTTTGTCCATGGAACCGGTTTAGTAAACAGCACGATGAGCCTGGGTTTGCGCCCAACACAGCCATAGAAAGTTTTGGCTTACAACAGTGGAATGATCTAACCAAAGAAGGGTTTAAAAATATTTTTAAAAACTCTCCCTTACAGCGGTCAAAATTTGAAGGTATTACAAGAAACCTTCAATTTATTGAAGCCATCCCTACTACAAACCAAACAAGCCCGAGTTAATTAACTGCAATGTTTTTGTACGGTCTACGGTTGGCACCAGTAGTGAAATATTATGCGCACTACCGCCATAGCTTACCATGGTTACAGGCACTTCATCAATCGCATTAAACAGTTTTTTAAGTACCGAATCTGTGTGTGCAATATGATTGCCTACAATGGAAACAATGCTTTGCTCCTTTTCAACTTCTACGCTACCAAAAGGTTCTAGCTCTTTTACAATATTAGCTAAGTATACGTCATTGTCGATGGTTACAGATACTGCTACTTCCGAAGTAGTAATCATGTCTATGGAGGTCTTGTACTTTTCAAACACTTCAAATACTTTTCGTAAAAAACCATACGCTAGTAGCATTCTACTACTTTTGATTTTAATAGCAATAATGCCATCTTTTGTAGCAACGGCTTTAATACCTTCGCTTCCTGCTTCTTTGGTAATTACGGTTCCAGCAGCGTCTGGCTGCATGGTATTTAATAATTTAACAGGCACATTTTCTTGTTGTGCAGGCCAAATACAAGTAGGGTGTAAAATTTTAGCACCAAAATATGCGAGCTCGGCAGCTTCATCAAAACTAAGTTGCTCTATGGCTACTGTTTTATTAACAATGCGCGGATCGTTGTTGTGCATACCATCAATATCTGTCCAAATTTCACACACACTCGCTTTACATGCAGCCGCAACAAGTGATGCTGTATAATCACTTCCGCCACGCTTTAAATTGTCAACTTCACCTCTTACATTTTTACAGATATATCCTTGGGTGATAAATATTTTTTTATTGGTGTGTGCAGCAAGTAACGCTGTTAACTTAGAACGAATAAGTGGCAAATTAGGTTCTTCGTTTTGGTCCAACACCATAAAATCAAGTGCAGGAAGTAGCAAATGATCTTGACCTTGCTGTTCTAAATAACAACAAAATAATTTGGTACTCATCAGTTCACCTTGTGCTAAAATATCTTTATTAAGCGCATCACTAAATGAAATTTTAGTAATGATGTTTAAAAATTCGAAATGCTCTTTTACAATAGCATTCCCTTTTGCAATAAGCGCCTCTGTTTTTAATAGATCGAGTACAAACGCATGGTAATGCGCTTCGAGTATATCAATTTTTTGTTTGGCCTCGGCTTTATTTCCAGCACTTAAACTATTGCTAATGTCTACAAGTGCATTGGTGGTTCCACTCAGTGCACTTAAAACAACTATTTTAGATTCATCGTCTTTGGTAATGAGTTCATATACTTGATGCATACGTTCTGGCTTACCAACACTTGTACCTCCAAACTTCATTATTTTCATAATCAACTGCTTTTAATTGCGGAGCAAAGGTAGGTAAATCGGAGAAAAAATAGGCGCTAACAAAGCATTAGAGTTGAATGCCAAAACGGGCGCCCACATCTTGTAAATCTGCTACTACTGGGTCTACAACGGGAATGCCTGTTTGCATACGTTCTTCTTGGGCTTCTCGTTCTGGATCACCAGGTATGAGTACTTTTTGAGTAGGATGTATAGGCGTGGCATTTCTAAATCTTGTGATCCAGTTGTCCATATTACTTTTAAAATCTTGAGCGGGCCTAAAAGCATCAATGCGCATGGCGCCAAAAAAATGTCCAAGCCCTTGGCCAGGCATATTTTGAGGAAGCGGAATGTATGCCGGAAAAGGCGGCGCCCAAGGACCATAACTGCCGCCACTTAATACCGCAGAAAAAATATCTACAATAGAACCTAATGCATAGCCTTTATGACTTCCATGTTCTCTATCGCTGCCAAGCGGTAGTAGCGCGCCTCCTTTTTTTAAAATATTAGCGTCGGTAACATCATAACCACTTGCATCCTGCACCCATCCATGTGGCGCGTCTGCATTTTTGCGTTGCAATATTTCAAGTTTTCCATTGGCCGCCGTAGTTGTAGCCATGTCTGCAACAAATGCAGGTTCATTGCCAGCCGGAATAGCTACTGCAATTGGATTGGTTCCCAGCATTTTTTCTGAAGAAAAAGTAGGCGCCACAAGTGCACTTGCATTGGTCATGGCCATACCAATCATATCATGTTCGAGCGCCATCATGGCGTGATAACCTGCAATACCAAAATGATTAGAATTTTTAACAGACACCCATCCAGTTCCTGCCTGCTTTGCTTTATCAATCGCAATTTGCATGGCATACGGTGCAACCACTAAGCCTAGGCCTGCATCACCATCAACCACAGCGGTAGAAGGTGTTTCATGCACAATAGATAAATTGGGCGTAGCATTAATACGACCGGCTTCCCACAAACGCACATAACCACTTAAACGAGCAACACCATGTGAATCGATGCCGCGCAAGTCTGCGGCAATTAAAACCTTAGTTGCTGTTGATGCATCTTGTGCAGAACAACCCATGGCTAAAAAAACAGACTCCGTAAAATTGTATAATTGTTGGTAAGAAAAAACGGTCATGAATAATTATTTAAAATAGACAGCTCCCGATATATCTTTTTCGAGATAGTCTAACCCTTTTGCAACCTGATTCAAAATAAAACTCGCTTCTTTGCGGGTTAATGTTTTTGTAATAGCAGGTACAGCTAGCCCAGCATTGATATAAGTTTGATCGGCAATAACAAAACTGCCAGATAATTTATTAGCGCGCGCGGCTTTACTTTGTTTAGCAACTGCGCTATTAAAACGAGCAATCATTTCAAATAGCACCCCCGTTGTTACCGGCTCATTTGGTTTTATTTTTTCAGAAAAACGAAGTGGCACTAGTGCATTTAGGCCAGCAGTAATTTCAGCAAACGTTACCAGTGAATCTGGTTTAAAATAGGTTTTATTGGCCCAGCCCACTGATTTTCCAATGCCTTTAATAATTCCCCAAGAACCAATCCACTGAACCGCTTCAAAAGCCCCATCTGTGTGCTTTACATCGGAATAAGGCATGAGGTAAACTTTTTCTTGCAGGAGTGCTTTTTGCACAGCCGTAACTGAAACATTTTGTACCGGAATATTTTGCTTAAAAGAAATAGCAGCTAACATTCCAGCAGCCTGTCCAGTCAATAAAACAACCGGTTGCAATCTGGTGGTTCCATTGGCGATATTACTGACACTAATTCCTTTTTCACAAACCACCAATCCTTGTATTTTTTCTGGCATCAACGCACCTAATGGAATATTAAATGAAGATACGGGTGGAAATGGAATTGGCGGCACTTTACCGTTATACCGTGCATGGTGATGATCTACGGGATAATCGCCCACAGAAATGCCGGTACGGTATAAATTGTAATTAAAAGGTGTAGCAATATGATCAATATTCAAACGCACTTTCCCTTTTAACCTACGACCTTCTCTATTGTATGCCATAAAAGCCATGCCTTCATTTACTTCATCGGTTGCAAGGCCAATATTTGGTTGCTTTAATTCTGTTTGTAAAAAATAAATAAACCCGCGCGTAAAATTTTTAGCGGCGTTATAATGCGCTTCTCTTTCGATGGGCTTTTTTTCAACTATATTGATATAATAATCGTTGCCAAATGCAGGCCAGTTAAGCATGTACTTGATTGAACCATCCGTTGTTTTTACGCGACCATACTCGAGTACTTTTTGGGTACCCAAACTATACGGCTTTGCATTACAAGGCGCATCTGCGGTAGAACAATAATATTTAGTCGCGTCATAACTAGGCGGCATGGCAATGGTTTTATTAGCACCCTTACCATAATCTTTTAAAACGGCGGCCCATGTTAAATCTTGAATCACATCTGATTTGCCGGGTGCAATTTTTTCGCCACTTTGCGTACTGTCTTCGGTGCCTAAATCATAAGCCGCGCCAGCAGCCGCATATACATCGCCTAAATCTGTGGCGTCTATCACACGCTTTGCGTACACGGTTAATTTTTGACCGCGCACATTTTCAAACACCGCACCTTTAATGGTATTGCCTTCCATGATGGCTTTATCAAAATACCAATGATAGTATACTTTCATGTTAGGCTGCGCGTGCACCCAAGCTTTAAAAATACTATCGGCTACATGGGGCTCGAAACAAGTTTCACTCACCCAACCTGTAAACAAATTAGTAGACTTATAATGTTTGTAAAGTGCTTGTCTAAAACTTTCCCAGATACCACTGCGTAATTCGTGGTTGCCATCGGTGCAACTAACCGCCGCCGCAGAAAGCATACCACCAAGCCATGGTGTATGTTCTACCACAACGGTGCTTGCGCCCATCTTTGCTGTTTGCAAAGCGGCGGCAATACCACCCGTGGTTCCACCTACTACGAGTACATCGGTGTATACAGGTTTATCCTGTGCTTTACTTGCGCCTGCAAATAAAACAGCAAATACAATAAAAAATATTGAACGCATATTATACTAACTAAAATGGAAGATCTTCTGGTTCATTGCTTTCACCAGCAGCAGGTGCGCTTGATTGTTCACCATAAGAAGGCGCAGATTGTGGTGCAGATCCACCTTCGCTAGGCTTTGCACCAAGTAGTTGAACAGATGCAACACGCACAGAAAGTGTAGCCCCATTTCTACCATCTTGTGTGGTGTAGGTTCTAACATCTGGTGTTCCTTCTACATATACTTGCGTACCTTTTTTTAGAT
>JBMSJE010000064.1:0-9264 GCA_049418605.1 Sediminibacterium sp.
AAGAAGCGGTTCGTGTAATTAAAAAAGGACCATCATGGAAGCCAGCCGTTCAAAATGGCCGAAACGTAATTTATCGTCATAGACAATCAATTACATTCATGGTTTCTGAAGAATAATTTGATACACAAGTATCTACAAAAAGCCACCGAATTTCGGTGGCTTTTTGTTTTCATTTCATTTCGTGTACTTTTGATAAAATTTAAAGCCGGTGGCAAGTCATGTAATTGATTGGGATGATACTGTGGTAGCGCTTGCTACACCGCCTGGAATGGGTGCCATTGGTGTGATAAGGGTAAGCGGCAAGCATACATTTACATTATTAAATGAATTATTTCCCTCTAAAAATTTATTGGAGCAGCCCTCGCATACAATTGTGGTAGGCCTATTAAAAGACCAGGGCAAAGTACTTGATGAAGTTGTCTTGTCTTTATTTAAAGGTCCCAAATCATACACCGGCGAAGACGTTATCGAAATAAGTTGTCACGGATCTGCATATATACAATCTCAAATTATTGCAGCCATTACCGCGCGCGGCGCAAGGCTTGCAAAAGCAGGTGAGTTTACACAGCGCGCGTTTTTAAATAGCAAATTAGATTTGGCACAGGCTGAGTCTGTTGCAGATTTAATAGCCAGTAATTCTGAAGCTAGTAAGCGTGCCGCCATTCATACCATGCGTGGTGGATTCTCCACCGATTTAGCTGCACTGCGTGAACAGCTTATTACATTTTCGGCCCTGATAGAATTAGAACTTGATTTTTCGGAAGAAGATGTTGCTTTTGCCGACCGCTCAGCGCTACATAAGTTAGTGTCTAATTTGCAAAGTGCCACAAAGCAACTAGTAGATTCATTTGCCTTAGGGAATGTGATAAAAAACGGTGTGCAGGTGGCAATTATTGGAAAACCCAATGCCGGCAAGTCTACACTGCTCAATGCGCTTTTAAATGAAAACAGGGCCATTGTAAGTGATATAGCGGGTACTACACGTGATACCATCGAAGAAGTATTAAATATAGAAGGCGTTTTATTTAGACTTATTGATACAGCAGGTATTCGCAATCAAACCGATGATGTTATTGAGCAGCTTGGTGTTGCTAAAAGTCTCGAAAAAATGAATGCCGCAGATGTAGTCGTTTATCTTTTTGATGCCGGAGCAACTAGCTTGGAGGACATTCAAGCAGTTGAAAAAGAGCTTACTTTGACAGGTATTAAGCATGTGTTAGTCGCAAATAAAATAGATAGTATTTCGCCAGAAAAACTTGCGGAGTTACAAGCGACCGCTTCCATTGTTTGTATCGCCGCTAAAAATAAACTAGCCATTGATACTTTAAAAGCCGCACTTGTACAAAAGGCCGTTGGCGGCGACGTACAAACCGAATCTACGGTGGTTACCAATGCTAGACACCACGAAGCGCTTGTAAAATTAAGTGATGCACTTGAAGACGTTAATACAGGGCTACATCAAAAAATCACTGGCGATTTACTAGCCCTCGATATTAGACAGTGCCTCCATTATTTAGGACTTATTACCGGTGAAATCACCAACGACGATCAGCTCGATTATATCTTCTCTAAGTTTTGTATTGGGAAATAAATTCTTTTAAATAGCAATGATCAAAAAGGTTTTATTTATATTTTTTATTTGCAATTTTTCTTTGTTGCGCGCGCAAACAGTTCATTCCGCTCAGTTCATATACGATACCGCTTCTTTTGCATCATGTCATGCGTCCACCATTGTGGAAACACCAAAGGGAATTATGGCAGCATGGTTTGGTGGCAAGTTTGAAGGTGATAAGGATGTAAATATTTATGCAAGTTGGTTTGCAAATAATGCATGGTCACGCCCAATCCAAATTGCAGATGGTTATATTAATGATTCAACCAGATATGCCTGTTACAATCCTGTTTTATTTTTAGCACCCAACAATGAGCTCTTATTATTTTATAAAATAGGTCCATATGTGCAAGGTTGGACGGGTTGGATGAAAAGATCAACCAATTACGGTATTAGTTGGAGTGCCCCAGAAAAACTACCTGATGAAATTTTAGGTCCTATCAGAAACCAACCTTATGTTGTAGGCGACAGCATCATATGTCCTTCTAGTACAGAAAAAACTGGTTGGAAAATTCATTTCGAATACACCACAGATAATGGTAAGTCTTGGACCAAGGGACCGGACCTTAATGATGCCAATCCAATCACCGGAATTCAGCCTGCTATTTTAAACCATGGCAGTGGGGTTTTACAGGCCCTTACAAGAAGTCAAAATGGAACCGTTAATGAAACCTGGAGTTACAATAATGGTAAAACTTGGACACCCTTACAGCAAACAGACGTAATCAATAATAATTCAAGTATCGATGCTATTACACTACAAGATGGTAGACATTTGATGGTTTACAATAATTGTAAAGCACCAAGTAGGTCTCCCCTTAATGTGGCTATTTCAAAGGATGGAAAAAATTGGCACCCATTACTTGAATTAGAAAATGAAAATGGCGCTGAGTTTTCTTATCCTTATGTAATACAAACATCAGATCAAAAAATTCATATTACGTATACCTGGAAAAGAAAAAAAATTAAGCACGTTGTTTTAACTATTCGGTAAATGAAGCAGGGCAATAATTTTACGTACCGAGGGTTCATTTTCAACTTCATCAAATGCTATACTTCCTTTATAAATACTGGCAATTAGTTTAGTAATGGCTAGTCCAATACCAAGCCCCTGTTGCTCTGCCACCTCTCTATGGTGTTGTTCAAATAGGCGGTATTGATTAAGTGCAGCGGCATTGGTGTGCATTGTTTGATTGGTGACACGAATACTTTTACCAGAAGCATCTTCAAAAATATGAATATTGATGGGTGTCCCTTTTTCAGAAAACTTACAAGCATTCTCAATTAATTCTTTGGCTGCTGTATGAACTAGTTTAGAAAAAAACAGAGGAGGCTTTGGTTCTGTATAATCTAAATCTTTGACCCGGTCATATTTGTGCATCACACTTTTGATTACGTCAATGATATGATGAGGGTCCGGCGTTCCTTCGTCTGGAATTTGGTTTAATTGCAAGGCTTTTTGAAGTGTGTAATAGGTGTTTATTTTATCGTAGGTGTTAAGTAAGCGCTCCGCACTGATATGTAAGTAACTACAAAGACTTTGTAATTTTTCATTGTTAATGCTTATTGCATTTTCGGCAATGAGTGTGTTAAAATTAATAATCCCATTCATTGGATTTTTAAATTCGTGATCTACCATCAGCTCAATGGTTTTTTCAAGTAGGGCGGCTTTTTGGCTTTGTAATTGATTTAATTTTTCATGTTTGGAGAGTCTAGTTTCTATGGCACTGAGTAAATCTTTGCTTTTAAAGGGTTTGTGCAAGTAGTCGTCGGCCCCTAAATTCATACCGGTTCTTAAATCGTTGGATTGCACTTTGGCTGTTAAAAAAATAAAAGGGGTAACAAAGCCAGGGTCTTTTTTGAGCGCGCTAAGTAATGAAAATCCATCCATCTCGGGCATCATAATATCACAGATGATTAAATCAAACGGATTTTGCATGAGTGCTTTTATCCCGGCAGCACCATTTGCAATGGGCGTTACTGCGTAGCCCGCCATTTCTACAATTTCTTGTATCGAATCTCTTATGTCTTGCTCGTCTTCAATCACTAATATCTTTTTCATTCAAATGTATTAGGGGGGAAACTAATTAATATCGCCGTTCCTTTATGGATACTACTTTTTATGTGAATTTGTCCAAGGTGCTGTTGCACGAGGTAATGCACAAGCATTAGGCCTAATCCTGTTCCTTCAATATTTCCGACATTACTACCTCTTACAAAAGCAGTAAATATTTCTCTTTTATACTTATCAGGCATGCCAATTCCTGCATCAACCACAAGTAGTGTCCACTTGTTTTTTTGGAAGCGAATTTGTGCCTTTGGTGCTGGTTTCCCTGATGAATATTTGCAGGCGTTAGAAAGTAAATTTTCAAATATCATTTGAAGCATATTGCTATCTGCAATTTGCAACTTTCGCGAACCTTTTGTAGTTACTATAATATTTCTGCCGTCTTTGTAGGGCATAAATGATTCTGCGGCCACTTTATGTAAAATAGATACCACATTACAGCTGCTTAATTGAAGGGCTAGATTTCCCGATTCAATTTTACTGATGAGTAAAAAGTCGGTGAGTAGCTTGGTCATTTTATCTACTTGATGGGTAATTCTGGTCAGGTATTTTGAAGCAGCGATGGGTGTTTTTTGAAATTGATTGGCAACTTGCATTTCCAAAATTTCCGCACTGGACAAAATAATAGACAAGGGTGTTCTTAATTCGTGTGAAACCAGGTTGATAAAATTTGATTTTAGTTGACTTAGTCTGCGTGCAGTGCGTTCTGCTTTTTTATGTTCCTGTTCTGCCCTTATAATATCAGTGATATTGGTAAAAAATACAGCTACGTGCAGCTTGTTGGTATTGTAATCGGTGAACTTTGCAAAATGATAGCTTAGTCTCACTTTATTTTTTTGCGTATCTAGAAGCCAGGCTACTTTATTTGAATGGGCATATTGTTCTGTGGCAGCAAAGGAAATAAAATTTTTTACAAAATGTCCGCCGCTACTTTTTATGCTGTCAAAAATATTTTTTGTAGCTGCACCTGATGTATGCCGCCACATGGGATTGGTATAGGTTAACGCACCATCGTGGGTGCAAACTATAACGAGCTGCTCCATGGCATCAATTAAATGCCTGAAATCTTTTTCACGTTCTATTTGTAGTTTTTCACGATTTCGAATATTGGTAATATTAATGCCATAGCCAATTACAAAATCATGATGTCCATGTTGGTCCCTTACTGGAAAAAATTTTCGAAGATTAAATACAGGCTGCCCCTGTTTATCTTTATTAACTTCTTCAAATTCTACTTGTATACCTTCTGCTAACGCTTCTGTAAAGTAGGACCGTCTGTTGATGGCAAGTTCGACGGGTTTGTTAAACTCAGTGCAGTATTCAAAATCATCTTTTCCTATAATCCAATGTCTAGTACCCCCTTTGGAAAGCGCTAGTTTGTTCACATATAAATATTTGTGGTCTGTATCAAAAATGGCAATATCAGCAGGGATATTAAAAAGCAGCTGCTTGTAAAAATCGTTTTCCTTTTGTAATGCCTGTATCAAATCCATAGAGTCCCCCATCTTTATTTGATTTTTAGTTGTTGTAGGTTGATTACTTCATTTGCTGCATCTGCTAAAAGTTGCAGCAGTTTTGTTTTATCGATGGGCTTTTGGATATACCCACTAATATGGCAAGGATCCTCTCGTTTAATAAAATTTTGGTAGCTAGTAGCGCTTATGACAATGATACGGGTAAGCGGATATGCCTCTTTGTTGTTTTTGATAGCCTTGATAACCTCGTATCCATCCATAATGGGCATATTAAGGTCTAGCAGCACAATGGTTGGTATATTTTTACCCAGGTTTAAATGTTTTAAGGCCTCCTCTCCATTGATGGCATCTGCGGTGATACAATCAAAGGATTGCAGCAAAAAGTGAAGTAAAGCCCTATTTACTTCGTCGTCATCTACTATGAGTAACCTACATTTTGAAACCTTCAAAAGCATATCTTGACAAGCTAGCACTTTTGAGTAGGAACCCTCTCTTTTGGCCCTCATTTGGGCCATGTATTTCCCGCAAATTTTTATTAGACAGCTTCCCCTTAAAGCTATAAATTAGCTGTGGTATTCCTTAATTATACGCTAAACCCTTGTTATGCAAACAATTAAATCTACAATCCTCGCAACGATCGTATCTGCTTTTCTAGTATTGCCCATCATGGCGCAAACCAAAAAAGGAGGTAATTGGACCCCGCTTTTTAATGGGAAAGACTTAACAGGTTGGAAGCCATTAAATGGTAAGGCCAAATACGAGGTAGTTAATGGAGAGATTGTTGGTTCCACTGTTTTAGGAGAGCCCAATTCATTTTTGGTAACCGAAAAAAACTATGGTGATTTTATACTAGAACTAGAATTCAAATTAGACGATATGATGAATTCTGGTATCCAGTTTAGAAGTGAAAGTAAACCTGATTATTTAAATGGCAGGGTACATGGCTACCAATACGAAATTGATCCTTCACCACGTGCATGGACAGCAGGCATATATGATGAAAGCCGCAGAGACTGGTTGTATCCAGTGTCTTACAATGAACCAGCAAAATCATTGTTTAAATTTCAGGCATGGAACAAATGCCGCATTGAATGTATTGGAAATAGCATACGCACTTTTTTAAATGGTAAACCTGTAGCCAGTTTAGTGGATGATCTAACCCCTGCTGGTTTTATTGCACTTCAAATACACTCTATTGGTAAGCCGGAAGAAGCGAATAAAAAAATTAGATGGAGAAATATTAAAATACAAACCACCCATTTACAACCCACGCAACTAGATCCTACTTTTGTTGTAAACCTACTACCCAATCATGTGTCGGAGCAGGAAAAAATGCAAGGCGTACATTTATTATTTGATGGAACAACTACAAATGGATGGAGAGGTGCTTACAAGCCAGGTTTCCCGGCTAAAGGTTGGAAAGCACAGGGTGGCATTTTAACCGTGCAGCCAGGGGATGGTGGAGAGGCTACCAATGGTGGCGATATTGTATCAGAAAATGAGTATGATGCTTTTATTTTTCAATTTGATTTTAAATTAACTGCTGGGGCTAATAGCGGTGTAAAATATTTTGTAACAGAAAAAGAAAACAATGCAGGTTCCGCCATTGGATTAGAATATCAGATACTCGATGACGCGCTACATCCGGATGCTACATTAGGTTCGATAGGAAATAGAACATTAGGATCACTCTATGATTTAATACCTGCTGTTAAAGAAAACCGCGCGCGTCGTAAAATTGGCGAATGGAACAGAGGTATGATTAAAGTGACAAAAGACGGAACCGTATCGCATTATTTAAACGGTTGGAAAATGCTCGAATACAAAAGAGGCGAACAATATTTTTATGCACTAGTGGCAAAAAGTAAATATGCTAATTGGCCTAATTTTGGCATGGCGCCAAAAGGACGTTTGCTCCTTCAAGACCATGGCCATGAAGTGTCTTTTAGAAGTTTAAAAATGCAAATCCTTAAATAATTGTAGGCTTACTTTGATGCCACGAAATGGGGAGCGTCTTTTCTGTGGCAGGTGTTTTCTCTTGCATCACACGAAGCATCAATTCTAATGTTGCTTTTGCTGATGATGTTCCGCTGTAATGTGCATAGGAAATAGAAGGGGGCAATAAACTGGGTAAATCCGTTTCACTGATCCCAAACAAATCTATGTTAGACTCGGCGGCCTGTAAAGCCTGCCATGCACCTAATAGTAGTGTATCATTCATGCAAAAAATAGCATCATATTTCTTTTGCATCATGGCCGTTTTAGCAAGTGAAAATGCTGCTGAGGTGGATGATGCATACTCAACACTAATATTTGTTTCGAGTGATGATACGTTATCTATAAATGCGTTTAAAATAAGCTCTGTTCTTTGAGACGGAGCCGCATCAAAAATGGCCAGAATATGCCTTTTATTTTTTTCTACCATTTTTTGAGCTACAAGATTTGCCATCGCTTCGATGTCTTCTTTAAAATAGTGTACACCAGAACTTGGCAGGGTTCCACCCACCACAATAATGGGTACACCTAATTCTTTAATCTTTTTAAATTTTGGATTGGGTGGTTGGAGTGGATCTTGGCATATAATAATACCGTGGACTTTATTTTGTTTGCAAAATTTAATTTGTGCAGTAGCGCTAACAGTATTACTTGTAAGTGGTAAAACGAGTAAACTATAATCGGCGTTTTCCGCTAACTGATTGGCTGTATGCAAAAACGATTGAAAATAGCTTGAAGCGGTAACCGGAATAAAAACGGCAATAAAATGACTGCTTCTGATAGCGTTGTAAACTGTATTAGGATTTGGAGAATAATTTAATTTTGCAGCAGCTGATAAAACTTTTTTTCTCGTTTGTACCGAAATATCCGGATGCCCTTTCAGGGCTCTTGATACCGATGAAATGCTAATCCCAACTGCGGCGGCTATTTTATGTAGCGTGGTATCTGACATCATTAAAATTAGTTACTTTTGATGGAATCTATCCCAAATATGCAGCATTCATTTAGTTACGAGAAAAATAAAGTGATTCAGGGCGTTCGGTATCATTTTGTACAAGACAGGGCCGTAAAAATGTTAGTAATACTTATCAATGTGTTTGCCATTATATCTGCTGCACTCTTTTATTCTAAAAAAATTAGACCAGAGCCCTTTTTATTAGGATCTATTTTGTGGCTGGTAATGATGGTTACTTTTTGGTACATCATGCCAAATTCTATCTATAAAAAGGCGGCAACCTTTAAAGATCATTTCACCATTCAGTTTTTAGATGCGCAGGTAACGCTCTCAAATGATAGAGGTTCGGTACACTGGAATTGGGATAAATTCTCAAAATTTTTTGAAAGCCCCCATTTTTTCCATTTGTACTTTGATGCCAAATCTTTTTTTCTAGTGCCAAAAGATGGAATGCTCGATGACATGCGTCATGAATTAAGGGGGCTGCTCAATAAAAAAATCGGGTCCTAGCCTAGTGGATTATAATGCCTTTTGCATTTCAAAGTGCGGGATGGTCACTTCTTCAAATTCTTCGCCAATGATCTCGTACCCAAGTTTTTGGTAAAAGCCAACTGCCGTTTTGCGCGCATGCATATGCAAAACTTTATAGCCTCTATCCCTAGCTACATTTTCGGCAAAATTCATAATCACCCTGCCAATTCCTCTATACTGTAACCCAGAAATCACTGCCATTTGACGCAAACGGATGTCAGTTTTATTGACGGGGGTTAAAATACAGCAACCTTCTAGATTGTCTTCTTCAAAAAAACCAATTAAAATATCATCCTTTTCTTTGTCTAAATCGGCTTGACTAAACGTGAGACCAAGTGGATTACGCAGTATTTGGAACCTTAAATCCACCATTTTTTGGTACGAAGTCGATCCAAATTCAATTATTTTTAATGACATAAGCGACGCTTTAACTACAATATAGGCATGATTTTCATGATTTTAGGCGCTACATCTAGGTTTGTGCATAATTGAGCAGCGGGCCTGTGGAAACAAAAATGTCCGAAAAGATTGGTTATTTAACAAAAAGTATATTTTTGCGCCGTAAACAAAACCTTTTACAATGTCAGACATCGCAACAAGAGTTAAGAAAATCATCGTTGACAAATTA
>JBMSJE010000065.1:0-9084 GCA_049418605.1 Sediminibacterium sp.
CCCCCTGCTTGCAAGTGACAGTTCTGACAGTTCATGCCATTGGTAATTTGTGCCACGCTTCCCTTAGGTCCTAAATATTTTGCCGTATGTGCAATTAAATCTTGACCGTAAATTACCAGTTTACGCTCCTCACCACTCACCGTATTGTCGGTATAAATACTTGGTGCTATCCAGGTACTATCTGTTACCGCAAGCGTGTTGTCCATTTTAAAAATATCGCCACGTATAAAACTTACCATAAAATAAATAAGCACAAGTGCAGCTGCACCAATGAGTATTATGTATTGTTTTTTCATGGTTATAAAAATTATCTAAAGTTGTAAGTTGTTCCTTGTAACTGGGTTAATAATGTGGCGGGTTGATCGGTAGCGGTGGTTCTGCCTTCTAATTTTGGTGCCACAACAGGTGTAGCTGCTAAATACTCCGTTATTACATCGTGCAAACTAGTTTGAGTGGCTACCGGATTACTTACTTTTTCAATTCTGCAAAGTGTATCGTTAGGGTCACCCTCTCTTTCACAAGCCACAATTTTGTACATTTTATTTTTATCAAGTGGCTGCCCCTTAATTTTTACGGTGTTAACGCGCTGCCCTTTTGGTTTTCCAATGGTACAGTTTACTTCCATGCCTGCAAAACGCACAAACCATCCACCAAATCTTTTACTAGGATCTGTGGCAAATGCATTTTCGAGTTCTTTTTCGAGCCACTCTAGTATTTGTTGACCTGTTACCTCGCCTGTTTTAGCCGTAGAATCTACGGGTAACATATTCCATAAAAACTCGTTGGTAATGGCTACTTTTTGTGCGCCCTCGGGTACGGCTAGTGGTTGACAAAATCTAAATCCATTGCTAAGTGCTATGTCTGGTTTAAACTTCCACATTACCGCATCGGTAATTAAATTATCCATGGGTGTTTCTAAAACAAAATAACGTACCAGTGGCGTTGCAGTGTAGCCCAGTACTTTTTGTAAAGAAGCTGCATACGGCGCTGCTGCTTTATCTACCAGGGCTAACATTTTTTTATTGGCCGGATATTTTACAGGATCAACATCTAAAAGCGCATAATGATAGTTATCTATTTTTCCGTCTTTTACGGTAACATCTAATTTTCCCAAAAAAGAACCAAAAGCACCACACTCTACTACTTTTGTATACTTGCCTTGTATAGGCACGCGCACCCTTTCGTGGGTATCGGCACCAATAATAAAATCGGCTCCGGCCACTCTTGAATCGTTGGCTAAACCAACCTGCTGTGCGAGACCCATATGGGTAACAATAAAAATAATACCACAACCCTCTACTTCTTGGAGGTACTTAATATACTTTGCTACATTATCTGTGGCATGCGTAAAACCAATACCCTCACTGTATGCAGGTGACTGACGCTTAGGCACCAGATGATCTGTAAAACCAATAAAGCCTACTTTCCCACCGGCGATATATTTAATCCAATAGGGCGGATAAATTAACGTGCCATTGTCTGCATCATTTGTTTTATGCCACATATTGGCACAAATTTTTGCAGCATTAGAATGCCCCATATCATAGAGCATTTTTTTCTTTTTATACACCACTTCCCAGTTGCCTGGTAAAATTAAATCGTAATTAAAAGCATTCATGAGTGGAATAAGCGCTTCTCCTTCCGACATTGAAGCAACACCATGACCATGAAAATAATCGCCACCATCGTACAAAATATTTTGCGGATGCTGCGCCCTCAAACCATCAATCATTGTTTTTAATACCGCAAGTCCGCCACGTTTTTTATACACCGCCTTTTCATTCTCCCAAAAAAACTCGTCGTGGGTATGAAGTTGTGCGTGCAAATCAGTGGTTATAAAAAGACTAAATTGATTGGGCGCCTGTTGTTGACTACCAGCCTGGGCACTGCTTGCACTATCTGAAGCAGCAAATGCAGCAGACACCGGACCCATGGTGGCAGGTACGCCAAAGCCCAGCACAGCGGCATTTTTAATAAAGTTTCTACGATTATTTTGGTTCATATGGCAATGTTAAGAGCACTAAAATCATTCTAATTTACAACAATGAACGTGACATTTATCACAAAGCAGTGTTACCATGGATTGTTTAAAAATGAAAGTTTAAGATAAAATTAAAATGAGCCATATCCACTTTATTGATGTAATACTTTGGGTTATTATAAGTGTTACCCGTAGCATCTTTATAAAAATAAATGAGTTGCGCCTCCCAGCCTTTCCAAAAACCAGTAAAAGCGTAGCGTACATCTATATTGTACTGCATATAAGACGGGAAACTGTATTTATTAAGCGCATAATTTGTAATGTCCGGTAGGCTATAATAACCCGCACCCATATTTAAGTTTAACGGAAGTTTTGGGGCTGTATATTTTGCTTTAACCACATAAGCACTTACATCACCCATACCCTCATTTCTTTCACCCATTAAAAAAGTATAAAAAGGATCACGTCCCCACTCACGAGGCATTAAGTAACGCCCTTGTTTGGTAATGCGTGTATAGTTTAATGAATAATCCCATGCAGCAACTTTTTTACCAAGCCTGGCACCTATTACTAAACTGGATTGATCAGGGTTAAAATAAGTTTTAGAAACCTCATTGTTACCACCCTTGTTTACCACCGTTTGCGTTATCAATTGCAAGCCATAATAAAACGGCTTTTTTTGTGTGGGTGTTTTATCAATTTGCACCATGCTCGTATTAAACATGTTTTCTACAAACTGATTCCACAACTGAATTTTATGATTTTTTAATACCCCTAGTTCTGCGCCAATAAGTGCAACACCTCTAGATTCAAGTTCATTTTTATACCCCGATTTTGTGCCGTCTATATTTACGCCCACCGAGTAAAGCCCAATAGACTCGCCAGTTTTATACCATGCCACTGTGCTCCTCGGTGAAAACCGATTAAGCCAACCTGCATACCATTTGGTTTCCTTGTTTTTATGCTGAAGCCAAAAACCCTGTACCTCGGTAGGACGCATGCGTCCATCTTGTAAATTAATAAATGGCGTATTGAGTAATTGTTTACCTACTGTAATTGTGATTTTATTTTTTTGGTATTGAAGGTATAATTCTTCGAGGCGGTCTATATCTGTTTTATTGGCTGGATCTGTAAGATCAAATAGCCCAAGCTCATACCTATTTAATGTTCCTGATAAAGGATGTAGTTTGGTAAGATCTGATGAAAATGCATCGTATACAAAAAATCCACTCACACCCAGTTTTACATCATACACAGGTTTAGAAATAAATTGTATGCCACCTCCAATCGCCTGCGCATAATCTACGTCACTATTTTTATTAAAATTGGAGCTAAAAAAACTACGTAAATGTCCGTGGATATTACCCATTTGAAAACGGTACAATAAACTGCTACTGTCCAATTGCTTTCCAGATTTACCCCATAATTTAGGGTCTTCGGTAAGCTCTTGGTGCTGCGCATAGCCAGTTAGAGCGCACAACAATAACGCTATAGTAAAAAATCTTGCTAACATCTTGCCTTAAAAAATTAATGAATTCAATTAATGCGTTCCGCCAGTTGGAAAAAATAATTGCTGAGCAAGGATGTAAAGGCCCATAATAAGCACAAACCAACCAAACCCTTTTTTAAGTTTGTTGCCGTCAATTTTTTTGCTGAGTCTATCACCTATAAAAATACCACTAATGGCTAGTGCTGTTACCGATAATAATAAGGTCCAGTCCATGGTGCTATTTGACAAATCACCTGTAAATCCTATTAATGATTTTGCTGCAATAATAAGTAGCGATGTACCCACAGCTTGTTTCATAGGCAGTTTGCTAAGCATCACAAGCGCTGGAATAATTAAAAATCCCCCGCCTGCACCTACTAAGCCTGTAAGCATACCTACTAGTGCACCCTCAATTAAAATAACAGGGTAATTAAACTTTTGCTCGGCCGGCTCTTCTTCATTTTTTGAAGCCTTAGAACGAATCATAGAAAAAGAAGCGGCTACCATAAGTACTGCAAAAAGCATCATCATAAGTAGTGGCTTGGTTATTTCAATACCTACAATAGTCCCCATCTGTGCTGGCATGGCTGGTACCAAATATTTTCTGGTAGCAAATACCGCTGCAATTGAAGGGACACCAAATATGATAGCTGTTTTAATATTTACAAAACCTTGCTTGTATTTAGGCCAGGCGCCTACTAAACTACTGGCACCTACAATAAATAAAGAGTAGGCTGTTGCAAGTACCGGTTCTACACCAAATAAGTATACCAAAACGGGTACCGTTAATATACTTCCGCCACCACCAATTAGGCCCAGTGAAACTCCAATTAAAATGGATGCTAGGTATCCAATTATTTCCATGATTTTTTAATTTGACACAAAAGTGCCTTTATAAAAATAAAAGATAGGTGATAAATGTCACCTACCCAATTTTTGTTCTAAAAAATTCTCCAGCTTCGTAACATTTGTCACTAATAATCACTTTTAATAACAAGAATTTTGCAGTCAATTAAAACAATAAAATATGAACCAACTCATTCAACTTATCAAAGAAAAAAAAGCAACTATTATTGATGTAAGATCACAGCTAGAATTTGATCAGGAACATTTTCCGGGCGCACTGCACATCCCACTTGAAAAAGTACAAGACGAAGCTATTAACATTGGTCAAATGCCTAAACCCATTGTGGTGTATTGCAGAAGCGGTAACAGAAGTGGCATGGCTGCGGGTATACTCGCACAAAATGGTGTTAACGAGGTATACAATGGTGGTGGCCTCTTCGACATGCTTCACATTCTCAATAATTAATAAATAGTTTATATTGTGTAAATAATCATTTTATACCATTAATTGTCTTTTACATGAAACTTATTAAACTGTCTATTTTCGTTTTTTTAATGCAATTGCAATTCAATTCTTTTGCCCAAACTGAAGGCGCAACAACACCTACACATAAAGTGGTAATTCAGCTTAATACAGCAGATACCGCAGCTTGGGGTGGTGTTATAGGTAATATTAAAAACCTATCAAAAGTTTGGCCTGGGAATATCAAAATTGAAGTGGTGGTGCATGGAAAAGCGTTGGACTTTTTAGTAGCTGCTAAATCACACTTAGTAACAGACATTGATCAGTTAGCAAAAAAGGGCGTTGTTTTTAACGCTTGTGAAAATACCATGGGCAAATATGGCATTACAAAGCAAATGCTTATACCATCGGTATTTACGGTTCCATCGGGGGTTGCAGAAATAATATTAAAACAAGAGGAAGGCTGGAGTTATTTACGCGCTGGTTTATAATGGTATCATTGTGATATATGTCACAAATAATAGCAAAAAATCATTTCATATTTGCATTATCAAATAATTCAAAAAAACGATCTTATGTATTTTCAACACGTTTACGACAAAACCTTAGCACAAGCAAGTTATTTTATTGGGTGTCAAAAAGCCGGCGTTGCAGCTGTTATTGATCCAAAGCGTGATATAGACACTTACCTAGAAATTGCCAAGCAAAACAACATGCAAATCACGCATGTTTTTGAAACACATATACACGCCGATTTTTTAAGTGGTGCGCGTGAACTAGCAGCCGTTACAGGCGCTAAAATGTATTTATCTGATGAAGGTGGTGAAGGATGGCAGTATGAATTTGCGCACGAAGGATTAAAGCATGGCAGCCAGGTGATGGTGGGTAATTTAAAAATTGACATATTACACACACCAGGTCATACCCCCGAAAGTATTAGTTTTTTATTAACCGACACCCCTGCAAGCAGCGAGCCTGTTATGTTATTTACCGGCGACTTTGTTTTTGTTGGAGACATTGGTCGTCCTGACTTATTAGAAAAAGCAGCAGGCATGGTAGGTACACAAGATAAAGGCGCCGAACAAATGTATCAGTCTATTAATTTGTTTGTCAACTTACCAGAATTTATACAAGTATGGCCAGGCCATGGCGCAGGATCTGCGTGCGGTAAAGCACTTGGCGCTGTACCAAGCACAACTGTGGGTTACGAGAAAAAAAGAAACTGGGCATTTAGCTATGGCACCAACAAAGCTGGCTTTATTGATTTCTTATTAACAGATCAGCCAGAGCCACCTAAGTATTTTGCAAAAATGAAGGAACTCAATAAGGTAGATCGTCCTTTATTAACTGAAGTTCCTACCATTAAAGAATTATCTGCTGCCGAATTAAAAGCAGCTACTGCAAAGGGCATCAAATTAATTGACACCCGCAATAAACAAGATTTTGAAAAAGGATTTATAGAAGGCAGCATTAACATACAAGGCAACAATTCATTTGCCACTTGGATGGGTTGGTTTGTTTCTTACAATGAACAATTTATACTGGTAGCAAGCCCTAGCCAAATGGATGACCTTACCAGAAAATTAATGCGTATTGGTCTTGACAATATTTATGGTTTTGTAGACGCCGCAAAAATCAATGAACTATCGGATGCTCCGTTGTTAACATCTACGATAGTTACTATCAATGATGTTAAAGCCAACACAACAGCTGAGGTGATTGATTTAAGAGGTGTTGCTGAATACAACAGTGGTCATATTGCAGGAGCCAGCAATGTTTTTGTAGGTACGCTATTACAAAACTTACATAAAGTACCAAAAGACAAGCCTGTAATTATTCATTGCCAAGGTGGTGATAGAGCAGCTATTGGCTATTCCCTGCTTGTAAAAGAAGGTTATACCAACGTTTCTAATTATAGCCCTGGTATGAATGAGTGGATGAAAGAAGGGCAAGCAGTGGTGAGCTAATCACGTCAAACATCATTACAACAAAAAAGGCCTTCGTTTTTCGAAGGCCTTTTTATTAAAGTTATTGTTAAGTGAATTACTTCTTTTTAACTTCTTTAGCAGCTGTTGCTTCTTCTTGCTTTAACTGACGTGTCATTACTACAGAAGCAATAGGAATACGTGGAGAGTTCATGATCTCAAGACCAGGCGCTTTCACGTCTTCTACTCTAATGTTTCCATTAAGTACAAGGTTTGTAATGTCTACGTTAATGGTTTCTACTAAATCTTTAGGTAAAGCTTTCACTTTTAAAGATTTAATTTTAATAACGAGCTTTCCACCTTCTTTAACACCTACCGATGTCCCAACAAATTTTAGTGGTAGAGTTGCTACTACTTTTTTGTCGTCTACTAGTTCTAAAAGATCAAGATGGATTAACGCATCTGTTACTTTGTCAAACTGAAGATCTTTTAAGATACATCTGTAGTTTTTACCGTCCACGGTAACTTCAGCAATTTGGAACTCACCAGTGTACACCAGAGGCTTAAAAGCCTTTGCAGGAGCGTAAAAATTTACCTCCTGAGCACCCCCGTAAATTACAGCTGGCACGTTTTCTTGAGAGCGAATTTGGCGGGCGGCTTTTTTGCCATGATCGGTCCTCAAGTGTCCTTCGATTGTAATTGTTTTCATATTAAAAATTTTGGACGGCGAAGGTAAGGAAAAAACCTTTTAACCGCGCTCTTTAAGCTGAGAATGTATGAAAAGGCTGGTAATGCTCTTATTTTCATAGGCATTACGTATAGCGATGGCAAATAGGTCGGCCACCGAAATTACCTTAATTTTGGAACTTTCCTGCTTTAAAGGGATGGTATCACATACCACAAGCTCCTCTAAAACACTGTTCTCAATGTTGGCATAGGCGTTTCCGCTGAGTACGGGGTGGGTAATCATGGCTCTAACGCTTCTAGCACCCTTTTCCTTTAAAAGACCCGCAGCCTTGGCTAATGTGCCCCCTGTGTCGCAAATATCGTCTACCAAAATGATGTCTTTACCGGTTACGTCCCCAATTACCACCATGCTGGCAATTTCATTGGCACGCTTGCGGTGTTTATCACAAATCACCATTTCGGCATTAAAATAGCTCGCTATTTCACGCACACGGTTGGTACTTCCTACGTCCGGTGCGGCAAATGCCAGGTTTTGTAATTTAAGGTCGTTGATGTATGGGATAAATATAGCTGAACTGTCTAGGTGATCTACCGGCACTTCAAAGAAGCCCTGAATTTGAGCCGCGTGTAAATCCATCGTGATAACACGGTTGGCACCCGCCGCTTCTAATAAAGTTGCAATAAGCTTGGCGCCAATGGCTACCCTTGGCTTGTCTTTACGATCTTGACGCGCATAGCCGTAATAAGGTAAAACGGCTATAATTTTATACGCACTTGCTCTTTTGGCTGCATCAATCATAAGCAGCATTTCCATTAAATTATCGGTAGGTGCAAAGCTACTTTGTACTAAAAAAACATAATCGCCTCTAACGCTTTCTAAAAACACCGGCTGGATTTCTCCATCACTAAAACGCTGGATATTTACTTTGCC
Organism: Sediminibacterium sp.; assembly: GCA_049418605.1. Taxonomy (GTDB): domain Bacteria; phylum Bacteroidota; class Bacteroidia; order Chitinophagales; family Chitinophagaceae; genus Sediminibacterium. Next base: position 8,323 of record JBMSJE010000065.1, read on the forward strand.
GATTGGGGCGCCAAAACGTTGTGCAATTTTTTGTGCAAGCTCCTGAGAACCAGTGCCTGAGAAGATTTTTACAGAAGGATTCATAGTCGTGTAGAATATGCCAACGAAGTTATCATTTACCTGTTTAAGTTTTAAACAGACTTATGCCTAATTTATTGACATTTGGGGTTTGAACTATGCTTGCGCCGTTGGACCGCCAAAATTCATGGGGATCTCTATTTGCTCCAGGTCTTTGATAGCGCCATTGCCGGCTTCGTAACGCTCAATGTTTTCGGCGAGGGCCTTCATAAAGCGCTTGGCGTGCTGTGGGGTAAATATCACCCTCGACTTTACTTTACTTTTGGGTGTGCCTGGCATCACATTTACAAAGTCAATGACAAACTCTGCATTGCTGTGCGTAATAATAGCGAGGTTGGCATAACTACCTTCTGCTACTTCTTCTGAAATTTCTATGTTTAATTGATTGCCGGGCTGTTCCATGGTAAATATGTTAGCTTGATGTTGTGGGGAAAAATTGTCTAGCAAAAGTAACCGAAATTTTTAAAAAAAAGCGGCCCCGAAAATTCGGGGCCGCTTTACTATAATCAAGTTAGAAATAAATTATCTCCAACCTTTGTTAGATGTATTTACACCATCAAGTCTTGTTGGACCACCAAAAGTGTAAAACGGTAAAGTTTCAGCTAATGTTTCTTGTGTTTTAGCTGGAACTGGCCAATGTAAAGGTGTACCTGCTTGTAACAAGTCACGCTTTCTCATTTCATA
>JBMSJE010000066.1:0-9038 GCA_049418605.1 Sediminibacterium sp.
ATAAACAAAGATCCCAACCAAAAGGTTGGGATCTACAACTAAAATCACCAGGCTAAAACAAAGTTAAATGCTATTAATCGGGCTTCTTACCGTGTAAAAAGGTATTCAGCGTTGATAGATGTGTTTGATCTTTATCGTCTTTCCCTACCGTATACTTACTGTAAAAATCTTCGACAGTAGTAAGGGTGCTGCCAAAAAGTTCCATGTTTCGTCTAACATAAGCAGGTACATTGTCAAATTCACTGCCAGAATCTGCCCCACCGCCACTCATATTAAATGATAGGTTGCGTAATTTTTGAATGCGCTCAGCAGCTCTGCGCTTTTGCTCTTCTTCATCATCAAACATAGAGTCATCAATAAAAGAAGCAGGTGCTGCCATATTGGTGGTTTGACTATACGAAGGCATGTCAGGTTTTTCAATTAATTCCATATCGCAAAGTCCTAACTCCGTATCTTCTTCTAACTCATTTAACGATTCGCCAAATGAAGTTCTATAAGACTGTTGTGCAGGCGCTGCTGGTGCAGTTTGCGCTGTCATAGGATTTGGAGCAATGTAGGCAACAGACGATGCAATACCAACAGCAATAGGTGCAACAGGAACAACAACTTCTTGTGGTGTTGTTTCTTGAGGCGCAACTTCTTGAACTGGAAGGGCTTCTTGCGCACGCACTACTGGCGCTGCCGCAACAGTTTCTTCTGCATAAATATTGGTAGGCTTATTTAAAATAGTGCCCGTAAATGCGGTTGCATTTGTTGCAGGCGCTTTGGGTGTTTCGTTTACTGTAAATTGAAGCAACGCTTCTGATGCAGTAACAGGCGGAACAACAATTTCTGGTTCCACTTCTGGCAATACCACTTCTTCAGTAATTTCTGGACTGAGTTCAAATTGAAGTACATAACGTTCTTCAACAATAGGAGTAGTTTCTTCTACTGGTGCCACATACACTTCTTCTATAGCGGGTGCAACATAAGCTGCTACTGGCTCTTCTACATCTACAACAGGTGCTGTAAATGTTGGACGCATCATGAATGGATCGTTTTGCTCAAGTGGTAAAGATTGTTGCACGAGCGCTTGCATCGTAGGTAGTTCTACAACAGGAGCAGCTTCTTCAACAACTGGTTCTGGTTCAACAAAACTAATCACAGGCGCCTGAGCAGGTTCATCAGTTTGCAGTGTCATTACAATTTTATCTTCTTGTGGAACCGCTTTTGTACTCACTGGACTTTTTGCAAATGGATCTTTATGTTCAAACCCTGTTGCAACAAGCGTGATACCAATTTTTTTATCTAAAGTATTATCGTAACCCATACCCACAATAACATCCGTATCTTCTCCGGCTTGCATGCGTAGGTGGTTATTAATAATTTCTAATTCATCCATGGTGCACTCGTAATCCCCTTCGGCACTATTGATATTTATTAAAATCCATTTGGCACCTTTGATATCGCTATCATTTAAAAGTGGAGATGCAATGGCTTCTTCAATAGCAAGTTGCGCTCTGTTGTCACCTTCTACTTCTGCCTTACCTAAAATGGCAACACCACCATTTTTCATTACGGTGCAAACGTCTGCAAAGTCAACAATAATATGACCTCTACTATTAATAATATCGGTGATACATTTAGCAGCAGTAGCCAACACATTATCTGCTTTACCAAATGCTTCTTTCATTTTTAAATTACCGTATTGCATACGTAATTTATCATTGCTAATTACTAGAAGTGTATCTACGTGCGGCTTTAACTGCTCAATACCTTCTTGTGCTTGTTGCAAACGACGAGGACCTTCAAATCCAAATGGCGTAGTCACAATACCTACTGTTAAAATGCCTAAGTCTTTACAAATTTGTGCAATGATTGGCGCACCACCCGTACCGGTTCCGCCACCCATACCTACCGTAATAAAAGCCATTTTAGTATTCACTTCTAAAATGCGCTTGATTTCTTCAAGCGATTCTTCGGTGGCGAGTTTACCAACTTCTGGATTTGCACCCGCACCTAAACCTTGTGTAAGGTGTGGTCCTAACTGAATTTTATTGGGAATGCGACTTTGCTCAATCGCTTTTGCATCTGTATTACAAATAATGAAATCAACACCTTCAATATTTTGATCAAACATGAAGTTAACTGCGTTGCTTCCGCCTCCACCAACACCAAGTACTTTTATGATAGAAGATTTTTGTTTAGGAAGATCGAAGTGAATCATATATACGAGTTTAGAAAATTAGAATGAAATGGGTATCGTAATGGATTGGTTTTATTTATTTAAAAGTTCGTCTTCGTCTTTAAATAAATCGATTAAGTTATTTTTAAATTTCTCCCAGAACTTAACACGACCTTCTCCATTCACTGGCTTAGGTGCTGGCTCCGGCTTAACTTCATCAACAACGGGTCCTACCGGTACTTCTGGAGTTACTGCTTTTAAAGCACGAGGCACTTCAACACGTTTAAATGTTTCGGTAAACTCTTTGTGCTTCATGTCATAATCTGCGTAGCCTTTTAAGATAAGACCTAGGCAAGTTGCATACATTGGCTTCTTTAGTTCATCTATATGATTGGGTGCTAAATGCTCGTTTGGTAAACCAATTCTTGCATTTAACCCTGTTGTATATTCTGTTAATTGAATAAGGTGCTTTAATTGAGAACCACCACCTGTTAAAATGATGCCACCATTTAATAAACGAGGATCAAGACCTACTTGCTTAATATGATAAGTCACAAAATCTAAGATCTCACTCATGCGTGCTTGAATAATTTGTGCTAAATTTTTAACACTAATTTCTTTAGCAGGCATACCTTTTAAACCAGGAATAGTGATGTAGGCATTGGTTTGTGCCTCATCTGCAAGTGCACTACCAAATTGTACTTTTAAAGCTTCTGCTTGGCTTTTTAATACACCAAGACCCAAGCGGATATCGTTGGTGATATTTTCTCCACCAAATGGAATTACCGCCGTATGCTTTAAAATACCTTCACTAAACACAGCTAAATCAGAAGTACCACCACCAATATCTAGGATAACTACACCGGCTTCCATGTCAATATCGCTCATAACAGCACTTGCAGAAGCTAGAGGTTGCAATACCAAATCTTTGGTACTTAAACCACTTCTTTCCACCGCTCTGTTGATGTTACGGATGGCATTTCTATCACCAGTAATGATATGAAAATTGGCACCTACTTTAACACCGTTGTACCCTACTGGATCTTTAATATTTTGATTATTGTCTACATGAAAATCCTGAGGAATCACATCAATGATTTGATCTCCTGCGGGAATAAATGTTTTACGTTGGTTATTGATTAAAAATTCAATTTCCGAACGCATAATTTCTGTGTCCGGGTCTTGTCTAACAATATCACCACGTGTTTGCAAGCTTTTAATATGATGGCCTGCAATACCCACATACACTTCACTCACTTCTAACTCGGGGTTACTTTCGTAGCAATTTACTAAAGCCAGCTGGATGGCTTTGATGGTTTGGTCAATATTTAAAACCTGTCCGTGCTGAACGCCACTTGAATTGGCGCGTCCAAAACCTAGGATTTCTAATTTTCCAAACTCATTTTTACGGCCTGCGATGGCGGCAATCTTAGTAGTTCCAATGTCTAGACCTACAATGATCGGTGCTTCATTGTGATGCATAACGGTGTGTTTTAGTTGTTCGATTTTTTCGTTGTTTTAGAATTCTGTTTAGCCTCTTTGTTTAACGGAGCTATTATCGTTTTATTGTTAATGTTAATAACCGGTTTTAATATTGCTTTTTGTTTCACAGTGTCAACAACTTTTGCGGGTTGTTTTGGAGTTGACAAAGCGGCTGTTTTTGCGGCCACCGAATCTGCAGCAGCAGCGGCATCTAGGGCAGGCTGGGCCATGAGTCCCTGTATTAAAAGGGCCGATTGTGCCGAGTCTATTTGTGCTTTTGCAGTACCTTGTTTGATAGCTACAACTTGGTCTTTGTAACGGATATCAATGCGCTCATAGTAACGCACCCCTTTTTGCATCCAAGCCTGCTTGTAAAATGTTTGTAAGCGTAAAAACTTTTGTTCAAGGTCAGTTGGTTTTCCAAGGGTAATGATATGATCGCCTATAACGGGTACGAGTTCAAACAATGCCTGTGGTGTAATATCAACTTGTGCAATTTGCGCGCTCCATAAAGAGTCGTTATTCAAAAATTTACCAAGGATAACCACCTCTTTTAGTAACTGGCTATCCGGCTTTGATAATATAGGTTTATCCGATGGGAAGCCTGTAAACATGGGCACGCGCGCCACTACTTTGTCGCTCAGTGGCAATCTAAGTCCTGTAGAATCTAGGTAAAATGATGCGCCACCTGGCGTAAATATGCGTGCTACCGGAATGCGCTCCTCAATTAACACATGCAGCACCTGTTTATTGGTGTAATAAATTTCTGCTTTTTTTACCCAAGGATTACCGGCTACTGTTTTTTCGATGGCACTCAAATTAAGTGATGACATTTGCGCTCCAATAATATGCCCGCCCGCTTTAAGCATTTCTTTGATATCCCTTTCATTGATAAACAGCTGGGTTTCTTCTCCAGCAATTTGTATTTGAATGTCTTTGATTGTTTTTTTATCCTTTTCCTGCCAAGCCATTACAAAAAATACCATGGTAGTCACTCCTAGTATGATCCAGAGTGTCCGCATTATTATTTTTTTCCAAGGTAGATTTCGCATCGGTTCGTTTTTATAAATCGTTTTTGATATTTCTAATGAGTACGTCAATATCTCCAGCACCAGCCATCACTAAAAGTTTAGGCTGATGCGTTTTTACCCAGTCTTGTAACGCTTCTTTTTCAAGCAAAACCACATTTTGATTGGTCATTTTGTCTTTGATCATTTCTGATGTAACACCTGGTATGGAAAGCTCTCGTGCAGGATAAATAGGAAGCAGTACCACTTCATCGGCAGCACTTAAACTGGCTGCAAATTCATCACACAAATCCTGTGTTCTACTAAATAAATGGGGCTGAAATACAAGGGTTAATTTTTCAGCAGCATATAAACTACGCACGCCACTTATAAGCGCAGCAAGCTCTGCGGGATGGTGCGCATAGTCATCAATTAAAACCTGCGATTCAGTTTTTATCAGGTATTCGAATCTTCTTTTGACACCCGCAAAATTTGCAAGCGATACTTTAATTTTTTCAGGAGCAATCCCCAAATGCACCCCCACAGCTACTGCTACAATTGCATTTTCAATATTATGAAGCCCACCCATATTTAACACCAACTCCTCTATCTGCCAGTTAGGGCCTACCACAGTAAATGTATACGCTCCATCTACAACCCTAATGTCTTTTGCATAAATACTAGCGGCTTCACCGTTTAAACTGTAGGTGACTAGTTTTGATGCATCAAAAGATGCTTCGCGGGCGAGTCCTTTTTTGGCGAGTAATAACCCATCTGGTTTTACTTTTACAGCAAAACTTACAAAAGCGTCTTCAAATGCTTCTGGTGTTTTATAAATATCCAAATGGTCGGCATCTGTAGAAGTGATAACTGCTACAGATGGATTTAATTTTAAAAAACTTCTGTCATATTCATCGGCCTCAACCACCACTACATTATTATCATTACTCCAAAAATTAGTATTGTAATTGGCTGCAATACCACCTAAAAATGCGGTGCAACCATAGCCCGTATCTCTTAACAAGTGCGCTATCATGGTACTTACGGTTGTTTTACCATGCGTACCAGCCACACAAATATTAACGGTGCCTTCTGTTATCCATCCTAAAATATCGGAGCGCTTTACAACCTCGTACCCATTGGCTCTAAAATAAGTTAGCTCCTTGTGTGATTCCGGAATAGCAGGTGTGTACACCACAACGCTAGCGTGCTTATCAATTAAATCTATATTGTCTTCGTAATGAATATCAATACCAAGCTCCGATAAAGCCTCCGTTAAAATAGTTTTTGTTTTATCATACCCCGAAACAACACAACCCTTGGCCGCAAAATAACGGGCAAGCGCACTCATCCCAATGCCTCCAATACCAATGAAGTAAATATTTTTTATGGTATCTAATTTATGCACGTAGGTAGGATAGTATTTTTGTAGCCACCACTTCTGCTGCATTTGTTATAGCAAGTGGTTGCAAATTTTTAATAAATGTTTGTTGCTGCGCAGTATCAAGTGCCAGTTTAGTAACGGTATTAAATAGTGTAGCAGCAGCCTGAGCATCCGGCACCATCAAAGCTGCATGATTGGTTACCAAATAATTGGCGTTGGCAGTTTGATGGTCTTCGGCGGCAAATGGGAATGGCACAAAAACAGCCGGTTTAGCTGTCACACAAAGTTCTGCCACAGACATGGCGCCAGCCCTTGATATCACTACATCTGCTACGGCGTAAGCCATATCCATTTCTGCTATAAATGCACCTACCCACACATTACTATAATGGGTTGCAGCATTTGCATATTTAGTAGCACTTGTTTTACCTGTTTGCCATACTAACTGTATATCTAAACTTGCAAAACCATCAAGGTTATTATAGATTACTTCATTGATAGAATTGGCACCTAAACTACCACCTACTATTAAAATTGTTTTTTTATTTGGTTGAAGTCCAAAAAAATGATGTGCATCCTCACGGGTATGAGATGCATTGATAATATTTTCTCTTACTGGATTACCTGTAACAAATAATTTGTGTGCGGGAAAAAATGTTTCCATGCCACCAGTGCCCGTAAATATAGCGGTTGCATTTTTTGCAAGCATTTGATTGGACTTACCCGCAAAAGAATTGGCTTCATGAATAAATGTAGGAATACCCTTTGCCTGTGCCATTTTAAGCACTGGAAATGTAGAGTAACCACCTACACCCACCACAAAATCAGGTTTAAATGAAGCGAGAATACCACGTACCTGAAAAAAACTTTTAATCAATTTAAAAGGCAGGGTAATATTTTTTAAAATATTGGTTCTATTAAATCCAGCAATGGTAAGACCGGTAATTTTATAACCTGCCGCAGGTACTTTTTCCATTTCCATTTTTCCGGTAGCACCCACAAATAAAAGCTCAATACCTGGCACTTGTTTTTCGAGTGCTGCTGCAATGGCAATAGCCGGGAAAATATGCCCGCCTGTTCCACCACCCGCTATAATGGCTTTCATGTTCATTTACGCAGTTGCATTTGAAGGTGAAGCAGGCACCGGTACGGGTGTTGCAAATGGATCTACAATTTTTCCTTCTGTTTGCTCCACATTTCGGGCCACACTTAATATAATTCCAATGGCACAGCAGGTAAATAAAAACGAGCTACCACCCATACTCACAAGGGGCAAGGTCACACCCGTTACAGGAAGTAAGTTTACGTTTACGGCCATATTTGCAATGGCTTGTATTACGAGTGTAAAACTTAAACCCACGGCTAAAAATGCACCAAAGGCAAATGGGCATCTTCTAAATATTCGAATACACCTAAATAAAAATACGAGGTAAATAAAAATCATAAACGCGCCACCTAGCAATCCATACTCTTCTATAATGATGGAATAAATAAAATCGTTGTAGGCCTGCGGTAAAAAGTTTCGTTGCCTACTATTGCCTGGCCCTAGGCCCACAAATACACCCCCATTGGCTATGGCAATTTTTGCTTGCTGCACTTGATAAGGTGTTTGCGCATCACTCGCATAAATAAAATCTTGGATACGACTAATCCAGGTTTGCACACGAACAAAAATGCTTTTATCTTTTTTCTCTTCTTTTTCTACTTTACTTATTGGAATGGTGTAATCAACTTTAGGTTTGCCTGTATAGGTAATCACTGCTGCCGATACCAACATGATGGCAGGAATCATAGCCACCCCAATAACCAATAAAATATGTTTCATACTAATGCGGCCAATAAACATAAGTAGTAATGATGTGGCCCCGGTTAATAAAGCATTGGATAAATTGGCAGGTAATATGAGGGCACAGGTTGCGAGTACTGGCCAAATAACAGGTAAGAATCCTTTTTTAAAATCTTTAATCACCTCCTGCTTTTTACTGAGTGTTCGAGAAATAAACATAAACAGTGCCAGCTTTGCAAAATCGGAGGTTTGAATGGTGAGCTGGATAATAGGAAGTTTAATCCATCTACTACCGTCATTAATTTGTGCACCAAAAAACAATGTATATACAAGTAGCGGCAAAGAAATAAAATATAAGATGGTAGCCACTTTAGAAAACACCGAATAATTAACACGGTGTAAAAAATAAATGATTGTTAAACCTATTAGGGTAAATGAAATTTGCTTGAACAAGTACACACTGGTATTACCCTTGTACATTTTATAAGCAAGAGAGCCGGTAGCACTATATACCACCAAAATAGAAATGAGTGACAGGAGCACAACAATTCCCCAGATATATTTATCCCCCCTCGTTTTGGTAACAAGCTGTGTTTTTACACCTTCGACAGTAGGGATTTGAGAAAATAAAGTATCTGAATTTTGATTAAGCATGTGATAGTTTGCAGCGTGTTATTTGAAATGATTACAATGCCTTTACAGCGTCTTTAAATTGTGTTCCACGGTCTTCGTAATTTTTGAATAAATCAAAACTTGCACAAGCCGGACTTAATAACACCGTATCGCCTTTGGCTGCCAATTTAAATGCTGTAAGTACCGCAGCAGAAGCGCTATTGGTTTCTTCAATCACGGCTACCTTACCCTTAAATGCATCGATAATTTTTTTATTGTCGGTACCCATACACACAATCGCTTTTACTTTATCAGTTACCAGCTCTTCAATTAAAGTGTAATCATTTCCCTTATCTACACCACCCAAAATAAGTATAGTAGGGTTTGATAAACTTTCAAGTGCATACCATGTACTATTTACATTGGTAGCTTTACTATCGTTGATAAACTCAACGCCACGCACCATAGCTACAAATTCCATACGATGTTCGAGGCTGTGAAAATTACTCACCGCTTCTCTAATTTTTTCCTTGCGTATGCCAAGGGTGGTTGCTGCAATGCCTGCTGCCATGGTATTGTATTGATTGTGTTTACCCTTTAATG
>JBMSJE010000067.1:0-9021 GCA_049418605.1 Sediminibacterium sp.
TCTACATCAAAAATAAGTGTGCTATTGGCTCCAATTTGCGCACTCACCTGACGGTCACCATAACCTAAATGTGGTGGAATAAAAAAGCGCCATTTGCTGCCAGTAGGCATTAATTGCAAACCTTCTGTCCAACCTTTAATCACCATATTTAATGGAAAAGAAGCGGGTCTACCTCTTTGTACCGAGCTATCAAAAATAGTACCATCAATAAGTGTACCATGGTAATGACAGGTTACTTCGTTGTGTGCAAGTGGTTTTTCACCAACACCAACTGTTAATACTTCGTACTGTAAACCAGAATCCAAAGTGGTTACTTCTGGTCTTGTTTTATTTTGGTCTAAAAAATCTTGACCTGCTTTTAAATTTGCTGCTGCTTTTTCTGCTTTCATTTGTGCTAATTGATCTGCTACGCCCATGTTAATTAATTTTATTAATCGTTTGCATAAGAAGAAACCGGTTCGCAGGTGCAAACTAAATTTCTATCTCCGTGTGTGTTGTTAATTCTTGCTACCGTTGGCCAAAACTTATTGAGTTTAACATAAGGTAATGGGAACGCTGCAGTTTGTCTAGAATAGCTGTAGTTCCATGTTTCGGCACATACCACACCTTGTGTATGCGGCGCATTTTTTAATGGATTGTTAAGCTTGTCTATTTTACCTGTTTCAATTTCATTTATTTCGTGGTAAATGGCAATCATGGCATCACAAAAACGGTCAAGCTCTGCTTTGTCTTCACTTTCAGTTGGTTCAATCATGATGGTGCCCGCTACCGGGAAACTCATAGTAGGTGCATGGAAACCATAATCAATTAAACGCTTTGCAACGTCTTCTGCTTCTACACCCGCTGTTTGTTTAAACGGTCGTAAGTCTACAATAAATTCGTGCGCACAGGTTCCGTTTTTACCCGTGTATAAAATTGGATAATATTTTTCTAAACGCGTTTTCATGTAGTTCGCATTTAATATCGCATACGCTGTTGCGTCTTTGATACCCTGCGCGCCTAACATTTTAATGTATGCGTAGCTAATGAGTAAAATACTTGCAGAACCATACTGCGCGGCACTTACAGCGTGCTCAGGATTACCAGTTTGGTGATGACCTGGTAAGAAAGGTGCTAATTTATCATTCACACAAATAGGGCCCATGCCAGGTCCACCACCACCGTGTGGAATGGCAAAAGTTTTGTGTAAGTTTAAGTGACACACATCGGCGCCAATCATACCTGGGCTGGTTAAACCAACCTGTGCATTCATGTTAGCACCATCCATGTATACCATACCTCCGTTTGAATGGATAAGATCACAAATGTCTTTGATGGTTTCTTCAAACACGCCGTGTGTAGAAGGGTAAGTAACCATCAGTCCACCAAGTGTGTCTTTGTATTGTTCAGCTTTTTCTTGCAAATCGTTCATGTCAATATTACCCGCCTCATCACATTTTACTACCACTACTTTAAAGCCAGCCATAACAGCACTTGCAGGGTTGGTACCGTGCGCACTAATTGGGATAAGTACAATATTGCGGTGCTCGTTTTTATTTGCCTTGTGGTAAGCTCTAATGGTTAATAGTCCAGCGTACTCACCTTGCGCACCACTATTGGGTTGTAAGCTACAAGCGGTAAAGCCTGTTGCTTGACATAAATAATGCGATAACTCTTTTAAAATTTCTTGGTAGCCTTCTGTTTGATTGGTTGGCACAAATGGATGTAGTCCACCAAACGCCGGCCAACTTACTGGCATCATTTCTGTGGCAGCATTTAATTTCATGGTACAGCTACCAAGTGATATCATCGATGTATTTAAAGACAAGTCTTTATTTTCTAGTAATTTAATATAACGCATCATCTGACTTTCGGAGTGGTGCGTATTAAATACTGGGTGCGTTAAATAATTGGTGGTTCTTTGTAATCCTTGTGGGATATGTGTTGTAACGCTTTCGATAGCAGCAGCCGTTAGTGTAGTAGCCGCTTTACCAGTGGTAGTTGCAAATACAGCAAGTACCGCATTAGCGTCTTCAATACTTGTTGTTTCGTCTATGCTAATAATTACTTTTTCGTCGGCAGCATAAAAGAAATTGATACCCGCTTTTTCGGCGTTTACTTTTAAAGTGGCAGCGTCTACACCACTTACTGTGATAGTGTCAAAGAAAAATTTATTTTGCTGCGATAATCCCATCGCGTTTAACCCATTTGCAACCGCTACTGCAATTTTGTGTACGCGTGTTGCAATATTTTTTAAACCCTTAGGTCCATGATACACAGCATACATAGCAGCCATGTTGGCTAGTAATGCTTGGGCGGTACAAATATTGGAAGTTGCTTTTTCTCTTTTAATATGCTGCTCTCTGGTTTGTAATGCCATACGTAATGCACGATTGCCTTGCGCATCAATACTTACGCCAATTAAACGGCCTGGCATACCTCTTTTGAAATCGTCTTTGGTTGCAAAAAATGCAGCGTGTGGTCCGCCAAATCCCATGGGAACTCCAAAACGTTGAGCACTACCTAGTGCAATGTCTGCACCAAGCTCGCCAGGAGGGGTAAGTAGGGTAAGTGCTAGTAAATCGGTAGCTACAATAACGAGACCATCAACCGCGTGTACCTTATCAATAAAGGCACGTTGGTCTTCTACGCCACCATTGCTGTTTGGATATTGAAGCATCGCGCCAAAATAAGTTTCATCGATTGCAGCAGTTAAAAAATCTCCCACTACAATTTCAATACCAATTGGCTCGGCGCGGGTAACAAGTACATCTTTGGTTTGCTTGAATATATTTTTATCTACAAACAATTTTGGTTTGGTGGCAACATCCGATTTATTGATGTGGTGAAAAGCAAGTGCCATTGCTTCTGCAGCTGCTGTTGCTTCATCGAGTAAAGATGCATTGGCAATTGGAAGTCCAGTAAGGTCTGTTACCATGGTTTGAAAGTTGAGTAAACTTTCTAAACGGCCTTGTGCAATTTCTGCTTGGTAGGGTGTGTACTGTGTGTACCATCCTGGATTTTCAAAAATATTTCTTAAAATAACACTCGGTGTAATAGTGCCATAATAGCCCTGACCAATGTAGTTTTTATACACTTTATTTTTGGCAGCCACTTTTTGCAAACTTGTAAGGTATTCAAACTCCGAGATAGGAGCAGGGATATCCAACAAATGATTGATTTTAATAGCAGCAGGGATTGTTTTATCAATTAACTGATCTAAACTGCCTGCACCAATCACATCTAACATGGTTTTGGTGTCTACTGGATTTGGGCCAATATGACGACCCGAAAACTCCTGTGCTTGTTGTTCAAATAAGTTTGCCATAAACTAAATTATAATCGTGTAGTAAAAATTATCCTTAATGGGCGCAAAGGTACGGGCACAAGGCCTGAAATTGGAGCTTTTGTGGAAGCCGTTGATAAACTGTGGATGAATTTCTGCACAAATCGTGCTAATCTTGTAGTATGAACGACATTTCACTTGAAAACTGGGAAAAAACAGCCGCCGACCACGAGAAAAAGTACAAGCAGTTCCTCCAAAAACCGGATAAAAAGCAGCTATTAAAGGTCCTCCCAGACCTTCATGATGAAGCATTTGAAAAAATAGACTGTTTAGACTGTGCGGCCTGCTGTAAAAACTATTCGCCCCGTTTTAAAGGACCAGACATCAAGCGTATTAGCAAGCATGTGGGTATGCGTGAAACGGAGTTTATTGATAAGTACTTGGTAATGGATAATGATGGGGATTATGTAGCCAATACAAAACCATGTCCATTTTTAGGGTCCGATAATTTTTGTAGTATTTACGACAAACGTCCCTCCGATTGTGAACGTTTCCCTTACACCGATGAAGACGTGTTTTTTAAACGCCCTGCTATTACCTTAAAAAATGTTACGTTTTGTCCAGCCGTATTTCATGTATTTGAAAGACTGATTGAAAAAAAGTAACCTTACTTGGTAACGTGTAAAATAAATTTTTCCTGAAAATATGGCTCCGCAAATAAGCGGTACACCGGAATCATTTTAGGCCTTAACAAACTTTCAAAAATTTCTTGTGCAAGGTCGCCACCTTTCAAACAAATAAGACCGTTTGGTATTTCTTGTTTGTGTCCTTTTTTTAATAAGGGTCCTGCCCACTGCCACAAATCTTTTAAGGGTGCAACAGCTCTCGAAACAGCAAAGTCAAATTTCCTATTTTTTATTTCTTCTGCACGGCAATGTTCTGTGGTTACATTGGTGAGTCCAACGCCCTCTGCAACGGCTTCCACTACTTTTAATTTTTTAGCAATACTATCTACCAAATGAAATTTTACTTCTGGAAAAAATATAGCCAGCGGTATACCCGGAAACCCGCCACCACAGCCAATATCAATCACTTCGGTACCCGGTTCAAAATTAGCCATCGCGGCAATGCTTAGGGAGTGAAGCACGTGGTGTAAATAAATACTTTCTATGTCTTTACGGGACACAACATTTATTTTACTGTTCCAGTCTTTGTAAAGTTCCTCTAAGCCCGCAAACTGTGCCGTTTGTTTTGGCGTAAAGTCGCTAAAATACTTTTCAATTAATCCCAATTTTTCCGGGGTGCTTTCCATATGGCGGGTAGGGTAAATAAGTAATAAAAAAACATAAAAATATCAAACACAAGAAACAGCGGCCAAAGGTCTAGCTCGTTTAATTTTTTCATGCCCTTATAAAATACATAAGCTTGAATTAAAAAACGAACACCAAATACTGCTAGGCTTATCCACCAGCTGTAAAAAACAATAGAAACAATGAGTAGTGGATATAATAAAAATTGTGAAGTGCTGTACAAGCCTAGTAAAAATTTATGGTTGGATTTATAATAACGGCTGGTGGTGTAATGCCTATATTTTTGAGCCATCCACTCATTCCACGTCGATTTTGGTTCACTTAGCGTATGGGTATCTGGATCAATACAAACCGCTGTATTGCGCGCTGTTGCTACCTGATTGATAAATAAATCATCATCACCACTAGGTACTTGGTTGATAGAAGAAAATCCTTTGTTGCGTAAAAAAACTTGTTTTTTATAACTTAAATTTCTACCTACACCCATATACGGATTGCCACTTATGGCATAGGTTAAATATTGGAGTGCGGTATGAAAAGTTTCAAAACGAATGAGTTTATTTAAAAAGCCAGGCTTTTTACGGTAGGCGCCATAACCTAGAACAATTTCAATATTGTCTGTGTACGCAGCTTGCATTTTTTTAATCCAATGCTCGGTAGCTGGCACGCAGTCTGCATCTGTAAGTAATACAATCTCATACTTGGCACTTTTTATACCCATCGATAACGGAAACTTTTTTCCGGCAATCATTTTTGCTTCTTGGGTTAATAAAACGTGGTTGATGTTTTTAAATGCTTTTTTAAACTCATCAATTAAGTATTTGGTATCATCCGTGGAATTGTCATTTACAAGTACTACTTCAAAACTGCTTTTATAATCTTGTACTAAAACAGCGGGCATGGTTTGTACTAAATTGTGCGCTTCCTCTCTTGCACAAATAACCACCGATACCGCATGTTCCATGTGCTCTGTGGGCGCAACCTGCTTATAAAATGCCAAACGAATAAAAAAGTAGAGGTAATAAAAGAGCTGAATGGCTACTACCGAACAAAAAGTATAGAAAATGAGGGTCCAAATGATGGGAGCTACGTTCATGAGCGCAAAAATAGTGGTTTTGTGCTACTTTTGTGGCCATGGCTGCACTAACCTTTCAACTTCAAAATACGGCTACCGGCACGGGTGCAAGAGCCGGTGTGATGCAAACCGATCATGGTGAAATTCTAACCCCCATTTTTATGCCTGTGGGCACGGTGGGGACGGTTAAGGCGGTTACACAGCAGCAACTTTCACTAGAAATACAAGCTCAAATTATTTTGGGTAATACCTATCATTTGTATTTACGACCAGGTACCGAAGTATTGGAAGCCGCGGGTGGACTTCATCAATTTAATGGATGGCATAAACCCATTTTAACCGATAGTGGTGGGTATCAAGTTTTTTCTTTGGCAGACAACCGAAAAATTACAGAAGAGGGCGTGGTTTTCCAATCTCATATAGATGGAAGTAGACACCTTTTTACACCAGAGTCGGTGATGGATATTCAGCGCAGTATTGGTGCCGATATAATTATGGCTTTTGACGAATGTCCACCATACCCAAGTGAGTATTCTTATGCTAAAAAAAGTATGGAACTCACGCACCGCTGGTTGGAGCGTTGTATTAAAAGACTTGCTGAAACGCCTGATAAATATGGGTATACCCAAAATTTATTTCCCATTATACAAGGTAGTACCTTTAAAGATTTACGTGTTGCCTCTTCCGAATTTATAGCATCTACTAATTGTGTTGGTAACGCTATTGGTGGCCTTAGTGTTGGGGAACCAGAAGAAATGATGTACGAGTTTACATCCCTTTGTACCGATAATTTACCAACTAACAAACCCCGTTATTTAATGGGTGTTGGAACACCCTGGAACCTACTCGAATGCATAGATAGAGGTGTTGATATGTTTGATTGTGTGATGCCTACCCGCAACGGCCGAAACGGTATGTTGTTTACATCTGAGGGGGTGATCAATATCAAAAATAAAAAGTGGGCATCTGATTTTTCTCCAATAGACACGGGTATTCCATGCCATTCTAGTAATTACTATTCGAAAGCCTATTTACGTCATTTGTTTGTAGCGGATGAAATATTAGGGCTTCAAATTGCAAGTATTCATAACTTGGCTTTTTACTTGTGGTTAGTGGGAGAGGCTAGAAAACAAATTTTGGCAAATAATTTTGCGACTTGGAAAGCGCAAATGCTGCCCATATTAAAGCAGCGTTTATAATTTATTGTAGGTACATGAAAAAACTTGATTGGTACATACTTAAAAAATTTCTGTCCACTTTTTTCTTTGCAATCTTTTTGTTTGCAGTGATTGCCATTGTTATTGATGTAAGTGAAAAGACAGATGATTTTGTACGTTCTGGTTTGGGTTTTAAAGATATTATTACGAGTTATTATTTTGGATTTATCCCGCATATTATTGCACTTCTATTACCGCTTTTTGTTTTTTTAGCGGTTATTTTCTTTACCTCAAAAATGGCTGGAAACTCCGAAATCATTGCTATTTTGGCCAGTGGCACTTCATACAATAGATGGCTTAGACCCTATCTAGTGGGTGGTGTTATGCTTGGTATGGTACTCTGGTTTGCCAACCAGTACGTAGTACCAAAAGCCAATCAAATTAGAGGCAGTTTTGAAGCGAACTACATCGATAAAAACAGTTCTTACAACGCACTTGTTGGAACCAATTCCAATATTTATTTGCGCATCGATTCGTTTACCTATGCGGGTATTTATGCGTACGATACGGCTACAAAAAGAGGTGGTCCGTTTTTTGCCTACACCCTTAAAAACAATAAGTTGGTGCGCAATATTAGAGCCGATCAAATCACATGGGATACAGCTTCTAAAAAATGGAAACTAGAATTTATTATTGATCGAAAAGTATTGCCGCTCCAAGAAAATGTTGCCTATACCACCCAAACGCTTATGGCATTTAATTTTGGTCCGCTCGATTTAAGCAGGGATAAATACACCAAAGACAAGTTAACCACTTCCGAACTTAACCGCTTTATAGAACTTGAAAAATTAAGGGGTTCAGAAGGGCTTAATGCCTTAAAAGTAGAACGGTATAGGCGCGACGCCACCTGTGTAACGGTGCTACTACTCACCATTATTGGGGCCATTGTTGGGGGCAGGAAAGTGCGTGGGGGAAGTGGTATGCACCTAGCTGTTGGCTTTATTATTGCCGCTTTATTTATTATTACCGACCGTTTCTCTACCATTTTTGCCACAAAAGGCAATTTACCTCCATTAATGGCCGCCTGGATACCCAATTTTATCTTCCTTTTTGTGATATTTTACCTCTATAAGAAGGCCCCTAAATAGGAAACGTTAAAAAGGCCAAACTTCTTTGATATTCTTTTGTAATACAATGCAAGTTGTACATACCTTTGCGCAAGATTTTTTTAAAATGATCTAGCATGGAATTACTGAAAGAAAAATTTAGGGTTAAGGCAGAAGCTGCTAGCCTTGAAATCAAAGAAATTATAAAAACCCACGGTACCAAAAAAGTGGGTGAAGTAACACTGGCACAAGTATACCAAGGTATGCGTGGCATAACCGGGTTGGTTACTGAAACTTCTTTATTAGATGCGCAAGAAGGTATCAGGTTTAGAGGTTACTCTATTCCTGAGTTACAAACTACTTTACCAAAAGCACCAGGTGGTGGTGAACCACTTCCAGAAGGTCTTTTTCACTTAATGTTATTAGGTGAACTTCCTACACAAGAAGACGCCGAAAGAATAACTAATATTTGGCAGCGCAGAAGCCATGTACCAACGCATGTGTTTGCAACCATTGATGCGCTTCCAATTACCACACACCCTATGACTATGTTTGTTACGGGTGTGATGGCACTTCAAACCGAAAGTAATTTTGCAAAAGCATACGCTACCGGTATCAATAAAAAAGATTACTGGAGTCCAGTTTTTGAAGACACCATGGATTTAATTGCACGTCTTCCACGCATTGCTGCATATATCTATCGTCGCAAGTATAAAAACAACGAACATATTCATCCAAACGGCCTACTAGATTGGGCTAGTAACCTAGCGCACATGATGGGTTACAACGATGAAAGCTTTAAAGAACTCATGCGTTTATACATGACCATCCATGCCGATCATGAAGGTGGAAACGTGTCTGCGCACACCACACACTTAGTAGGTTCTGCACTAAGTGATCCATATTTAAGTTATGCTGCTGGTATGAACGGTTTAGCGGGTCCATTACATGGTCTTGCAAATCAAGAAGTAATCAAGTGGATTTTTGAAATGCAAGAATCACTTGGTACCGATGCGCCAACAGCAGAGCAAATTGCAAACTATGTACAAGCAACACTTAGTTCAGGTAAAGTAGTTCCTGGTTATGGCCATGCGGTACTGCGTAAAAC
>JBMSJE010000068.1:0-8895 GCA_049418605.1 Sediminibacterium sp.
GAAGCGGTTGTTGTAACAAGTGGTGCATTTGCTGCATTAACACTTGGTATGGCAGGTATATTAACAGGCATGGATCCTGTTAAAGTAAAGCAGCTTCCAAAACTCGAAGGCACGGGCATGAAAACAGAAGTGATTTGTCAAAAATCACACGCCATTGGATACAACCAAGCATTAACCAATACGGGTGTTAAAATTGTAATGGTAGAAACAGTAGAAGAACTTATTAAAGCGATTAATCCAAATACCGCTGCCATGCACTTTTTGCACGTGCAATCGGATAAAGGACAAATTCAGCACGAAGAGTGGGTAGCTATTGGAAAAAAATATGGCATCCCTACAACTATTGATATTGCAGCAGACGTTCCGCCTGTAAGTAATTTATGGCGCTTCAATGAAATGGGTTTTGATTTTGTTGCTATTTCTGGCGGAAAAGCCCTCCGTGGCCCTCAAAGTGCGGGTTTATTAATGGGTAAAAAAGACCTTATTAAAGCAGCAAGATTATCAATGCCTCCACGTGGTGAAACCATTGGTAGAGGTATGAAAGTAAACAAAGAAGAAATTTTAGGTATGATGGTTGCCGTAGAAGAATTTGTAAAAATTGACCATGATGCAGAAGCACTTATTTTTTTAGAAAGAATTAAAAAAATACAAGCAGCTGCCGATTCAGTTCCTGGTGTTACCACAAAAATTTCTACCCCAGTGCTTGGCAATGTTACCCCTACTTTAAATATCAGTTTCGATTACAGTAAAATTGGTAAAACTGGAGAGCAGCTTCGTTTAGACCTTCGTAACGGATCACCATCTATCGAATCGGTGGGTGGAAAAGATAATATTGGAATGACTGCATGGTCTTTACAAGAAGGTGAAGATGTAATTGTTGCTAAAAGACTAAAAGAAGTTTTAGAAGCTGCTGTAAAATAAATTATATGAAAAAAACGGGTCTCTTATTATTACTTATTGCTTGTTTTTATATTTCTAATGCGCAACAATTTCCTGCTTCGGAACTTATTTACCTAACATCACAATGGAAGGGTGAAAGATTTGAAGATGGAAGACCTAAAATACCTGATGCCATTATTGAAAGAGCCAAAAAAATTGGTATCGAAGAAGCATGGCAAGTGCTTTATAACGAGGGTTATAAAAATCAATTTGAAGGCAATTGGAAAATGGTGCATGACAATGTTCCTGTTGTAGGAAGGGTTGTTACCGCGCGTTACAGCCCTACTAGACCCGATATAGAAGCGCTTATTAAAGAGCGTGGAAAAAATGAAGGTCGCACCGGCAATACCAATGCATGGCCCATTCAAGTACTTCAAAAAGGAGACGTATATGTTGCCGAAGCATTTGGAAAAATTTCGCAAGGCACACTCATTGGCGACAATTTAGGTGCGTCTATTTTTAATAAAACAGGCAATGGCGTTATTTTTGATGGCGCCGCAAGAGATTTATCGGGGCTTGCACAAATCAAAGGTTTTAATGCGTACGTTAGGGATTTTCATCCATCATTTTTAGAAGAAGTAGTACTCATTGGACTTAATAGCCCCATCAGAATTGGCGCAGCCGTTGTACTCCCTGGTGACCTTGTACTCTCAGAAAGAGAGGGCGTTTTATTTATTCCTGCGCACATGGCAGAAAAAGTAGTAGCTACCGCCGAGTTCATTGCTGTGAGAGACCGGTTTTCAAAAGATGTATTAAAGGCTGGTACTTTTACTGCTGGACAAATAGATAGCCAGTGGAATGAAACCATTAAAACCGCTTTTTTAAACTGGATAATAGCACGCCCCAACGAACCTCAAATCACAAAAGCTTCACTCGAAAAATTTTTAGAAAAAAGAACCTGGTAAGCAGCAGTAAAAAATAAACAGATGAAAAACTACAAACTATACTTTTATATTTCCTTGGCCTTATTTGCACTCACTGGTATTTTATATGCCGTGCAGCAAACAAGCTTCTTAGGTTTATGTATATCACTTGGTTTTTTATCGTTGAGCTTAGGCGTAAAACATACCAAAACCTATCAAGGCCTCAGTTTTACCATGGTTATTTTAGCATGCGTTTGTATTACCCTAAACTATCCGCAATATTTTATTGAAATAGGTGGATTTAAATTAAAAGGACTCATTACGCCACTCATTCAAATTATCATGTTTGGTATGGGTACCGAAATAGGCTTACAAGATTTTAAACGCGTTGCTGAACAACCAAAAGCAGTATTTATAGGACTCATTGGGCATTTTACATTTATGCCATTGATGGGTTTTGCGCTTGCTACTTTATTTAATTTTGAACCAGAAATTGCGGCAGGCATTGTTCTCATTGGCTCCATGCCCTGTGGTTTAGCTTCTAATGTTATGTCTTATTTAGCAAAGGCAAACCTTGCACTTTCTGTAACCCTCACAAGTGTAAGCACCATTTTAGCTACTTTTTTAACGCCTTTTTTAATGAAAGTACTTGGTGGTCAATTCATAGAAATTAAAGCCAGTGATATGTTTGTGCATATTTTGCAAATAGTAATTGTTCCTATTGTTTTAGGACTTTTATTTAATAAATACATCAAAGGAAAAACAACTTGGCTAGACAAGCTCATGCCTTCTGTTTCTATGTTTGGTATTGCCACTATTATTATTGTTATAACAGCGGCTGGTAGTAAAAGCTTACTTACCATTGGACCTTTATTAATTTTAGTATCGTTTATACACAACACTTCGGGCTACCTTTTTGGTTATTGGTTTGGGCGTGTATTTAAACTGGGCGAAAAAGATTGTAGAACCATTGCTATCGAAGTAGGTATGCAAAATGGTGGATTGGCCTCTGGCCTTGCCGAAAAGTTAGGCAAAGCTGCCACAATGGGACTCGCGCCTGCTGTGTTTGGGCCGTTTATGAATATCACGGGATCTATTTTAGCATCCTACTGGCATAAGCGGGAACCAAAAAATTAAGCAACATTAGTTGAACTGGATAACACCGTACTTTTCAAATTCATGAAAGCTTTTTACAATGGGTGACCAGGCCCATTTAATCATTTTTGAGTCGTCGTAATCAAGTCTATAAAAATTGGCATTCCAACAAGTGCCTTTTTTTACGTCCAAATTTTGTAAGGGTATAAATAATTTAAACGGAAAGTACAGTTCGGCAGTCCACTTGTACATTTCGTTGTTTTGCTTGTGTACCTGTACTTTTTTAATTACTTTTTTCTTGCCAGTATATTTCCAGGGTGCCCAGCCAAATGTTTTCTTGTTTAAATGTGGAACAAGAAGCACCAGCTCGGCGTTGTAGGCATTTATTTCATACTCTAAATAAATAGGTGTGCTAGGTTCGGGATGAAAAAAAACTTCAAAAACATCGGCTCTAAATAAATCCTCAAAATCATTTTTATAAGGCGAGGTTATTTTTTTATCAAGCCCCGAAAACAAAACATATACCCCACTATCGGCATACAATATTTTAAATTTTGAAGGGTAATCCAAACTACTTGAATCGAGTTGAATTAGGTTTATCCAACTCGTATTATTCCAGCTTGGATGGCTACCAGCCCCATCAATTTCAAACGGAGATACTTTATTTACTTTAAGCGTATCCTGAAAAGTTACTGAGCTCGCCAATACCCCCGTTGCATTTAGGAGCAAAACAGTAAAAATTATCGCCGATAGCTTTGTCAGATGCTTCATGTACAGGCTTTTGATGGTTTATTAAATGTAAGAAAATAACAAAACATAGGTAGTTTTTATTTCAATAATTATGCGAACTTGTTTTTACATTTAAGTCAAGTTCTAATCATTTAACAATGAATATAATACGCAAAGCAATACTCTTTACCCTATTTGCAACAACTGCCTTTTTAGGGTTGGCTCAAAAAAAACCTACAACTGCAAAGCCAGCAAAAGCGGGTGCGAAATCAGGAGCCAACAAAGTGGCTTCTGCAACTAATTTAGCTGCAAACCAAACCTCGAGCACAGCTCAAAACGCAGCTATTAACACGCCATTAAAATTATGGTATGATAGCCCTGCCAAGTATTTTGAAGAGGCACTAGTACTAGGTAACGGACAGCACGGCGCCACCGTATTTGGAGGTATTTCTATAGATAAAATATATTTAAATGACGCAACACTTTGGTCTGGCGAACCGGTAAATGCCAATATGAATCCAAATGCATACAAAAATTTGCCAGACGTTAGAGAAGCCCTAGCAGACAACAATTATAAAAAAGCGCAAACCCTCATTAAAAAATTACAGGGTAAATTTTCAGAGTCGTATGCACCACTCGGAACGCTTTTATTAACCTTTAACAATGACCCATTTATTAGCAACTATTACCGTGAACTAGATATACATGATGCGGTAGCGGCTGTTAAAATTGAATCCAGCAATAACACCATAGAAAGAGAATACCTGGTGTCTAACCCCGATAAAATTTTTGCAATTAAACTTAAGTCCAAACAAAAGGGCGGGCTTAACTATTCTATTGCCTTTGAATCATTACTCAAATACACGACAAAAACAGCAAACAATGTTTTAGAAGTTAGTGGTACCGCACCCATCAAAGCCGACCCTAACTATTTAGGGAAGAAGCAAAATTCGGTGGTCTTTGATAGTAAAAAAGGAACCCGTTTTTCGACGCAAATTCAAGTAGCATCTAATGACGGCAAAATAACCTACACCGATTCTAGTATTCAAATTTCAAATGCAACGGCTACCACTATTTATGTGTCGATGGCAACAAGCTTCAATGGATTTGATAAAAACCCTGCCACAAATGGTCGCGATCAGGTAGCGATAGCAAAAACACAACTTACTAGTGCAGTAAAAACAGGATGGGATGCTATTAAAAAAAGACACATCAAAGATTATCAAAATTATTTTGACAGGGTTGCTTTACAATTAGATGGCGCTTCTGCTCCACAACTGCCTACCAACCAAAGATTACAACGCTATGCCAAGGGAGAAGCAGACCCCTACCTTGAAACTTTATATTTTCAATTTGGTCGTTACCTTTTAATAAGTAGTTCTAGAACGCCAGGTGTACCTGCCAATTTGCAAGGTATTTGGAATTCCTATTTACAACCACCTTGGTCTAGCAATTACACCATGAACATTAATGCAGAAGAAAATTATTGGTTAGCAGAAAATACCAATTTGTCGGAAATGCATGTTCCGTTTTTACAGTTTTTAAAGAACCTATCTATTACCGGCAAAACAACCGCTAAAACATTTTACAATATGCCAGGATGGGTATCGCACCACAATTCAGATATATGGGCCATGTCTAATCCAGTAGGCAATTTTGGAGACGGAGATCCTAGTTGGGCCAATTGGCCAATGGGAGGCACTTGGGCTTCGGCGCATATTTGGGAGCATTTTTTATTTACACAGGACACCAGCTATCTCCAAAAAGAATATCCGGTTATGCGGGGAGCTGCCGAATTTTGTTTGGCATGGCTGATACCGGACAAGAACGGGAAACTCATCACTTCTCCTGCTACTTCGCCAGAAAATTATTTTATTACTCCAACAGGTTTTAAGGGTAGCACTTTATACGGTGGCACTGCCGATCTTGCTATGATTCGTGAATTATTTTTAGGCATTATTGCGGCGCAAGAGGTACTTAAAAATGATCTCGACTTTTTAAAAAATATAAAAACAGCGCTCGATAAATTACATCCCTACCAAGTAGGCAAAGCCGGAAATTTACAAGAATGGTATTACGATTGGCAGGATGTAGAGCCTACGCACAGGCACCAAAGTCATTTATACGGCTTATATCCGGGCACACATGTAACGCTTGCGCAAACACCCGATATTGCAAGGGCTGCAAAAAAAACACTAGACATCAAAGGTGATGAAACCACAGGATGGTCTAAAGGTTGGCGTATTAATTTATGGGCAAGACTCAAAGACGGAGAACACGCTTACAAAATGTACCGTGAACTTTTAAAGTTTGTTCCACCCGATGAAACAAAAGAAAATTACAACAATATGGGTGGTACGTATCCAAATTTATTAGATGCACATCCGCCTTTTCAGATAGATGGTAATTTTGGAGGTGCAGCAGCAGTAGCTGAAATGCTCGTTCAATCTCATTCAGGTTTTATAGAACTTTTACCCGCTATTTCAAAGGCTTGGAATTCAGGTGCTGTTAATGGCCTTAAAGCAAGGGGTAATTATGAAATTGACATGAAATGGAATAAAGGCCGCGTAACTAGTTTGTACATTAAGTCTAGCACACAAAAGCAAGCAAGTATTTATTGCAACGGAAAACTACAAATATTAAATACCAATACACCACTAACATTTTAACGCAGGTCGAAAATTATTTAAATGAAATATTATCTAATCATACTTATTACACTTTGTAGTACTAGTTTTTGTTTTGCGCAAAACACTCCGCTCGCTAAACCTTCTGCTGTCCAATACAAGTGGCAGGAACAAGAAAGAATTATGTTTATTCATTTTGGCGTAGCTACTTGGCTAGGAAGTGAGTACGACGAAACAGGTAAGTTTGATTTGTCAAGAATTAACCCAACAAATTTAGACACAGACGAGTGGTGCAGGGTAGCAAAATCTTGGGGAGCTAAACAAATTATTTTTGTTGCCAAACACGTAGGTGGATTTTGTTGGTGGCAAACAAATACCACCGATTATAGTGTAAAAAATATTTCGTGGAAAAATGGCAAAGGTGATTTACTTGCAGATATTGCTGCCTCTTGCAAAAAATATGGACTCAACTTGGGTATTTATATTTATCCGGGAGATGTAAAATATGGAGCCGGCATTGGTAGTGGCGGAAAAACAACCGACCCTTCTTTACAGGACGCTTACAATAAAGTTTTTAGGCAACAACTCACAGAAGTGCTTACCAAATACGGCCCCATGTTAGAAGTTTGGTTTGATGGCAACTGCATTATAGACATTGATGATATTTTAACCAAACACGCTAGCAAGTCGGTTATATTTCAGAGTAAAAAAGCATCAATTAGATGGCCAGGTACCGAATCTGGCATGCTTGCCTATCCAGCATGGAACACTGTTACAAAAAAGGCCTTACAAAGCGGTGTAGCGACCCAGTACGACGATGATCCTAACGGAGATGTATGGGCGCCGCTTGAGGCAGATGCACCCCTTTACAACCATAATTGGTTTTGGAACCCTACCAACGAAAAAAAGAGAAAGTCGCAACAAAACCTACTAGATATGTATTATAAATCGGCGGGTTATGGTGGCGTTATGCTGCTAAACGCATCGCCAGATACCACGGGTAAAATAACAATAGGAGATCAAGCGGCATACAAAGCTTTGGGTGACGAAATTGAACGCAGGTTTGCCAAACCTGTGCAGCAAATAACAAACAAAAAAGGATCTGTTTTTACAATTGACTTTACAACACCAACACCCATTAACCATGTGGTTATTGAAGAAGATTACCGCATGGGTCACCGCATACGACATTACAAATTAGAAGGTAAAACAAACAATGGTTGGATGAGACTGGCACAAGGTTCATCGGTGGGCCGAAAAAAAATAGATGCTTTTGCAACAACTAGCGTAACTGCCATAAAACTTACTATCCCCAGTTTTGCAGATACACCATTACTTCGTTCCCTTAAAGCCTATAACGCAACCAACTACACCCATACACCATCTCCCACCGAAACCAACGACTGGGCTATTTGTGGCACATGGGACACCAAAACATTTAAAAACAACAAAGACACCATTACACTTAACCTCAATAATTTTATTACTAAACCAGGTCAATACGAGGTTGTATTTTTAGCAGATGTTGCCGTAACAGGCACTTCTATTGATAGCGCTGTAATTAATTTTGAAAATCAAAATACCATGCAATCTTATTTGTCTTCAAAAGATAACCGAACGTTTTATATCAATAGAACATCGCAAGTAAGTACCAACAGTTCTTCTACCCTTACTTTATATATGCGTTCCGATAACCAGGTTTTTCAAAATAGAGGTATATTTAAAATCAGACAAAGACCTTAAACGAAAACTATGTTTCAAAAATATTGGATTTTAATTACCCTATTCATAAGCACTGCAACTAGCGCACAAGTTACACTGAGCGAAATGCCAAAGCCTTCTGCTCCTCAACTAGCTTGGCAAAAAGCAGAAGTTGGCGTCCTCATTTCCTATGATTTGCCGGTGTTTCAGGGAACGCCCTACAACCAAGCGCAAAATAGAATTACACCTTTTAATAACGCCAATATTTTTAACCCAACACAGTTAAACACCGATCAGTGGATACAGGCTGCTAAAGCAGGGGGCGCCAAATTTGCGGTACTCACTGTTACGCATGAAACAGGATTTGCCCTTTACCAAAGTGATGCAAACCCTTACTGCATGAAAGCGATAAAATTTCAAAATGGCAAAGGAGATATTGTTCGTGATTTTGTAAACTCTTGTCGTAAATATGGCGTTGAGCCGGGGATTTATGTAGGTATTAGATGGAATTCATATTTAGGTGTACATGATTTTAAAATTGAGGGTTCCAGTGAATTTGTAAAACGCAGACAAGCGGCTTATAAAAATATGTGCGAACAAATGGTAACAGAACTTTGCACCCGTTATGGTAAATTATTTATGATTTGGTTTGATGGCGGCGCCGATGATCCTTCAAAAAATGGACCCAACATTTTACCTATTGTTACAAAATATCAACCCAATTGTCTTTTTTACCACAACGCACAAAAGGCCGACTTTCGATGGGGCGGCTCCGAGTCTGGAACAGTGCCCTACCCTTCCTGGTCTACCTTCCCTTTTGTGTTTTCGCATGCTGTTAGGCAAGAAACTATTTTTGCCAACAATTTTGCATTGCTTAAAACCGGCGACCCTGCTGGCAAATTTTGGATGCCTGCTATGAGTGATGCCCCACTTCGAGGACA
>JBMSJE010000069.1:0-8232 GCA_049418605.1 Sediminibacterium sp.
GTTGCTGCAATGCCTGCTGCCATGGTATTGTATTGATTGTGTTTACCCTTTAATGCAAAATCATAAATGCTCATGCTTACGCGCTCTTCTTGTATTCTAAGCATCATTTGATCGCCTTTGATGTAGCCGCCTTTTTTAATTTCTTGTTTCATAGAGAATGGTAATGGGTTAGGGTGAAAGGTTAGTAAGGATAAATGGTTAGTAATGATATCGTCATCTGCACAATAGATGAAAAAGTCTTGATTGGTTTGGTTTTCAATAATTTTAAATTTGCTTTTGATATAATTTTCAAATTGATAATTATACCTGTCTAGATGATCTTCTGTAATGTTTAATAAAACACTTACATCGGGTCTAAACGTTTTGATATCGTCTAATTGGAAAGAACTAATCTCTGCTACATACAGGGCTTTGGGCGCTTCTGCAATTTGTTTTGCAAAAGAGTATCCAATGTTGCCAACCATGGCACAATCAAGTCCTGCGGTTTTGCAGATATGATACATCAGCGCTGTGGTGGTACTTTTTCCATTGCTACCTGTAATGGCAACAATTTTACTGTCCCCTTTAAATCTAAATGCCAGTTCAATTTCAGATATCACCGGAATTCCTTTTGCTCTAATGGCTTTCACCATTTCATTTTTTTCAGGAATACCCGGACTCTTCATTACTTCTTTGGCCGTTAGTATGCGCGCAGCACTATGTTGTCCTTCTTCAAATTCGATACCGTTGTCAATGAGCTCTTTTTTGTAACGCGCTGCAATGTTTCCTGCATCAGAAACAAATACATCGTACCCTTTTTGCTTTCCTAGCATGGCCGCACCTACACCACTTTCTCCACTACCCAGTACCACTAGAAAATGCTTCATGCTTATCTCATTTTTAAAGTAAGAATGGCAAGTACCACACATAAAATGGTTATAATCCAAAAACGCACAGCAATCTTACTTTCATGAAATCCTTTTTTCTGGTAATGATGGTGTAATGGACTCATCAAAAACACACGCTTACCTTCGCCAAATTTTTTCTTGGTGTACTTGAAATAACTCACCTGAATCATAACACTTAATAATTCAATTAAAAACACACCACAAAAAATTGGAATGAGTAATTCTTTTCTAACAATAATGGCAAGGGAGGCAATGATACCACCTAATGCAAGGCTTCCGGTATCACCCATAAATACCTGTGCTGGATATGCATTGTACCATAAAAATCCAATGCATGCGCCTACAAAAGCACCCACAAAAATGGATAACTCACCTAGGTTAGGTATGTACATGACGTTTAAATAATCGGCTAATACGTAGTTACCACTCACGTAAATAAATACGCCAAGGGCCATACCAATAATAGCGCTCACGCCAGCAGCTAATCCGTCTAAACCATCTGTGATATTCGCACCATTGGATACCGCGGTAATAATAAACGTCACTACAAAAATGTAAATGATCCAAGTGTATTTTTCGGCGCCAGGACCTATCCAACTAATAAGCTTGCTATAATTAAACTCATGGTTTTTAACAAAAGGAATAGAAGTAATTGGCGTTTTTACTTTTACGTAACGGCGCTCTACCCCATTAATTGTACGGATAATAACATTTGAATCTTTAGCAAGATGCTCTCCTTTTTGAAGGGTAACAATGCCTGTGCTTACAGCAGAAGCAGGAACAATTTCTCTTTCCACGGTTACTGCGTTACTAAAATAAAGTGACACGCCAATAATAATGCCTAGTCCTACTTGTCCAATTATTTTTGAAATACCCGCAAGGCCATCACTATTTTTTTTCTTGTACGCTTCTCCTTTTTTTAGCGCGTCTCTGCGTGATTTAATTTTAAAGTAATCATCTAAGAACCCAATGATACCAAGCCATACCGTACATAAAATCATTAAACGGATATATACCTTATCGAGGTTGGCAAATAATAGGGTAGGAATTAATATGCTTAACAATATAATGATACCGCCCATTGTTGGTGTACCCTTTTTTTGCTGCTCGCCTTGTAATCCAAGTTCTCTTACCGTTTCACCAATTTGTTTTTTCTGTAAAAACTCAATTAATTTTTTACCAAATACAGTTGCAATAATCAAAGACAATAAAACCGCCATCGCAATTCTAAATGTCAAAAATTGGAACATACCAGCGCCCGGTACATTATATTCTTGATTGAGCCATGTAAATAATTGGTATAACATAGGGGGTCTATTAATCTTTGTTATTAAAGAATGCTAATAAAATGGCTTTATCGTCAAAAGGGTGTTTTACACCATTGATGTCTTGGTATTTTTCGTGTCCTTTGCCGGCTACTAACACAATATCTTCTGGCTTTGCAAATTCAACGGCCGCTTTAATCGCTTCTTTTCTGTCAATGATTGAAATGTATTTTCTTTTAGCTGCTGTGTTTAATCCCGCTTCCATGTCCGCAATAATCTCGGCTGGATCTTCGGTACGTGGATTATCAGATGTTAGAATAACCTTGTCACTTAAATCACAAGCAGTTTGTGCCATAATAGGACGCTTGGTTTTATCTCTATCACCACCACAACCCACCACTGTAATTACTTGCTCGTATCCTTTGCGTAATTTTTTGATAGTCGCTAATACATTTTCTAATGCATCTGGCGTATGGGCATAATCAATAATGCCAATTACTTGCTTACTACTAATAATATAATCAAACCTACCTTCTGCGCCAGCTAGCATGGACAAATTGGTAAGTGCTACATTACTTTCGATACCAAGGTTTACAGCTGCACCATACACTGCTAATAAATTATACGCATTAAACTCTCCTATGAGTCTAAAATGAACTTCCACTTCATTCACAAGCATCACAAGTCCGGTAAGTGCATTTTCTAAAATTTTACCTTTATAGTTGGCAGTAGATTTTAGAGCGTAAGAAAGTTTTTTGGCTTTTGTATTTTGAAGCATCACTTCACCACGCTTATCATCTGCATTGGTAATAGCAAAAGCAGTAGCTGGTAGCGCGTCAAAGAATCCTTTTTTAGCAGCGATATAAGCCTCAAATGTTTTATGGTAATCTAAATGATCATGTGTGATATTACTAAATAACGCACCCGTAAATTGTAAGCCTGTAATACGGTGCTGGTGCACTGCGTGACTGCTGCACTCCATAAACACATGGCTACAACCCGCGTTTACCATAGTGTTGAGTAATTCGTTTAAACTAACAGCATCGGGCGTGGTATGGGTAGACGGAATAATTTGATCTCCAATTTGATTTTGTACCGTAGATACAAGACCACAGGTATACCCTAGTGAAGAAAATAATTTAAATAATAAAGTGGCAATAGTGGTTTTGCCATTGGTGCCAGTAACACCCACTAATTTAATTTTTGTAGACGGTGCATCATAAAATTGATGCGCCATAAAAGCAACTGCTTCGGAAGTGTTTGCTACTTTAATGTAGGTAACACCATCTGCTAGTAGTGCAGGCATATTCTCACACACAATTACTTTTGCACCAAGTTCAATGGCTTTTAAAATATAATCGTGTCCATCTTGTGCTACGCCTTTAATGGCAACAAAAGCAGTGCCTTTTATTACTTTACGCGAATCAATTGCAATACTAGACACCGCTATATCAGTAGCACCAACTACTTCTAGTAGGTGTACTTTATATAGAATGTCTTGTAAAATATGCATGGCGTTTATTAGTTGAGTGTGATTTGAATTTGTTGACCTTTTACAATGGGCTGACCTGCTATAATAGATTGAGCTGCTACTTTTCCTCTACCTTGTGCGTTTACTTTTAATCCTGCCGATTCACATATATAAATCATGTCTTTGTAACCAAGACCCACAAGTGATGGCATAGATTTTGCATCTACTTTACTACTCTTTAATAAGCCAGCAGCGGGTGCATGCGAAATGGTTGCCCACTCGTCTACAAACAAACTAGAATCTTTATAGGGTAGTTTTAATTTTTTCGCAACCATCGCCACGTCTTGCTTATATCCTTTATAGATATATACATTACTATCAGGCTTTGGTGCCGTTTTAGCAATAGGCGCTTGCTTTACAGAAGCGCTATACAAGCGGTCAGCAATTTCTTTAAATACCGGACCTGCAACAGCTGCTCCATAAAACACAGGCGCATGCGGTTTGTTTTTAATCACTACTATACAGGTGTACTGCGGATTGTCTGCTGGAAAATAGCCAGCAAAAGAAGATTGATAAATTTTATCGGCATAACCCTTATTACCATTGGCAATAAGTGCTGTACCAGTTTTGCCAGCTACTTTATAGGGTGATCCTTTAAATAATGTAGTTGCAGTACCATGTAAACACACACCCTCTAAACATGTTTTTAAATCAGCTAATGTTTGATCGCTACAAATTTTTTCGTTCACCACTTTTGGTTGAATTTCTCTGAGCAACACCCCTTCTTCTTTAATGGCTGATACCAAATATGGCTTCATCATTTTCCCATTATTGGCAACGGCATTATAGAGGTTTGCCGTTTGTAATGGGCTTACTAGTAAGTTGTATCCAAATGCCATCCATGGAAGTGATGTAGGGCCCCATAATTTATGACCTGGCTTATAAATAAGTGGACGTCCTTCACCAGATAAATCAATACCAGTAGGGTTGTCCATCCCCATTTTTTTGAGGTGGTTGATATATTGCATGGGGTTATTGCTATAATGTTGCACGGCAAGTTTTGCCATCGCAACATTGGAACTTACTTCAAATGAATGTTGCACCGTAACATCATTGTAACCATGGTCTTCACTATCATAAACGGTTTGGCCAAATACCCTCCAACTGCCACCCGTAATATTAACCATGTTGTTAAGTCCTACTTTTTTATCTTCTAGTAAAGCAAGCATGGTAGCCAGCTTAAATGTAGAACCTGGCTCCGATGGAGAAATTGCGTAATTATAATTTTCGTAATAGTTGCCATCTGCTCCACGACCTAAATTTGCAATGGCTTTTACTTTTCCTGTTTTAACTTCTAATACAATGGCAGTACCGTGTTCTGCTTCATTTTTGATCATCATTTTTTGAAGCGCATTTTCTGCTACTTCCTGAATAAATACATCGATGGTACTCACTATATCTTTTCCATTTTCTGGTTCAATTTCGTAGGTATCCGCATCTAATGGAACCCCAACACCACCGGTAATGGTGCGCACCAACTGCTTTCCGTTAATGCCACGCAGTACGCTATCATAACTATATTCTAGCCCTACTTTATTATTATCACGCGCTAGTCCAATGGTACGGTAAGCCAAAGATTTATATGGATTTAAACGGATTGATTTTTCTACCGCAATCATGCCACTTTTGTAACGGCCCAATTTAAAGAGCGGGAAGGTTTGAAGTTTTTGATAATCTCTGAATGAAATTTTCTTTTTAAGTAAAAAATAGCCTTCATTGTTTTTGTAAGCCTGAGCAAACATGGACTTATAGTCTTCTGCAGATTGATCTTTAAATAAATCTGCCATATAGTAACTCAGTGAGTCGATATGCTCTCTAAATAAGTAGCCATTGTTAACATGGAGTGGCTCTACTCTAAAATCCATGTAAATATCAAATTGTGGAATACTGGTACTTAGCATTTGACCATCTTCGGAATAGATGGTACCACGCTCCGAATCAATATCAGCAATACGTTGGTGAAGGCTATCACTCATGCTTCTCCAGTACTTACCCTGCACTTGTTGGATGTAAAAACCTTTACCAATAATGGCAATTGCAACAAGCACTACAAAAATGAAGCTTAAATAAACTCTCCATAATATGTCTTTTTTGATATCCATAGTTGGGTGCTAATTATTTTGTGGTGGTTGGTGTTTTTTCTACTTGTAATCTTTGTGGTAATTCTTTGGCAACTTTAAGACCTAGTGGTTCAGTGGCTTTAATCACTTGATTCTCTTCACTTTTAAACATCACTTCCCCTTTAATGGTCTTGTATTCGAACTGTAACTCTTTTAGCTGTTTGTTGGTGGTATTAATTCTTCTAATTGCACGGTCGGCCATATGACCATTGGCGATATAGGCAACTGCCAATACAGAAAGAAATAAAAAGAAAGGAATATTGCTCGCTATCCACTGATAATTCAATAATCCTTTCAGCGGATTTTTGTTGCTATTGGAATTATTTAATGGTTGTTCGCTCACGGCTTTTATTTAAATTTTTTCTGCGATTCTTAATTTGGCGCTTCTACTTCTTGTGTTGTTTTTTAACTCTTCTTCGGTTGCAGTAATTGGCTTTTTTGTTATCACTTTAAACACGTCTTCTTTGCTATCAGGCAAAAAGGGGTGACTAGGTGTTTCTACAAAACTCCCTTGACGGAAAAAGTTTTTTACCATCCTGTCTTCTATCGAGTGAAAAGTGATGATAGCCACGCGGCCACCTGGGTTAAGCACGTCAGGGACCTGACTGAGCATTGATTCTAAAACCCCCATTTCGTTGTTCACTTCCATTCGCAAGGCCTGGAAAACTTGAGCCAAATACTTATTGGGATTTCCCTTTACAACAGGTGCAATGAGCGATTTAAATTGTTCGATGGTGGTCACCGATACATGTACACGTGCAGTTACAATATGTGCTGCAAGTGTTTTTGAATTGGTTACTTCACCGTACTGTTCAAATATTTTATGTAATTGAGCAGCCGTGTAATTTCGAACAACATCCTCTGCAGATAAAGCTTGACGTTGATCCATGCGCATATCTAGCGGACCAGAAAAACGAATAGAAAATCCACGATCACCTTTATCAAATTGATGACTACTCACACCTAAATCGGCTAAGATGCCATCAACACCTGTTACTTTGTGTAAACGCAAAAAGCGTTGGAGGTTACTAAAGTTTTCTGGAATGAAAACAACGCGCGCGTCATCCATAACGTTGCGTTTTGCATCGGTGTCCTGATCAAATGCAAATAATTTACCCTTTTCATTGAGTTGAGATAAAATACCTGCGCTATGACCCCCACCCCCAAAAGTGCAGTCGACATAAATTCCATCCGGCTTAATGTTTAAGCCTTCTAGGGTTTCATGAAAAAGGACAGGAATATGGTAACCTTGATTGGTGTGTCCTTGTTCCATAAATCCTTAATCTTTTTTGTCGTTACTGGTCATCACTTCATGGGCCAATTCACTAAAGGCCTCTGGAGAGAAATCCTCAAAGAGCTGTTTGTACTTACTAGCATCCCAGATCTCGAAACGGTCAAGTGCAGCTGCTAAAACAATGTCTTTAGCAAGCCCGGCAAATTCGCGAAGTGATGGAGGCAGCAACATACGGCCAGCATTGTCTAGCTCTATTTCTGTTGCACCACCCAAAAACTGTCTGCGAAACTGACGTACTTTAGGGTCGAAATCATTCAATTGGCTAATCTTGGCCACAATCTTTTCCCAACTAGCAATCGGATATAACGTGAGACATTTTTCAAAGCCACGGCTTAAAATAAAGCGACCCTCCCCCTCCGGTAGCTGTTTTTTTAGCCCACCCGGAATAAGAAAGCGACCCTTTGCGTCGACCGTTGCTTCATATTCTCCGTGAAATCCGTTCATTGGTTAATAACTTTGGTTTATGATTACCACTTGTTGACACAAAATAACACTTTTTCCCACTTTCAACCCAAAAGCAAAAACGCACATTTAATCCACAGAATTATACAGCGGCAAAGGGTTTGCTATGATTGATTTGTAGGGTTTTAGGGTGTATTTTTAGCTGAAAATGATGTGAATAACTGTGGATAACCCCCTTTTTGTGTGGATAGTAGCTTAAAATGATGCAAATTTGCTCCAAAATGCACCCAAAACACCTCTCAATATTAGATTTTACCTACGATTTGCCAGCTAGTAAAATAGCCAGTTACCCCCTAGAAGAGCGGGATGCGAGTAAGCTTTTGATAGTTGGTGCGCCTGATGGGGCTGGTTTTGGGGGAGAAAATGGCGCAACTCAAACTTTTTCTGAATCTACCTATTCTAAACTAGACGAAGTATTACCGAGTAACACATTACTCGTTCACAACGATACCAAAGTTGTTGCAGCGCGATTATTTTTTGAAAAAGAAAACGGCACAACCATTGAAATTTTTTGTTTAGAACCTGCAAGCATTTATAAAGACATTACCACTGCAATGCTTTCAAAAAAAGAAGTGTTGTGGGGTTGTTTAATTGGTGGCGCAAAAAAATGGAAAGAAGGATCTTTACAAATTAAATACGGAAATAATTACACACTCACTGCAACAAAACAAGC
>JBMSJE010000070.1:0-7926 GCA_049418605.1 Sediminibacterium sp.
GGTGGTACTGATGGTGGTGATGGTTTATCTTCTATCAACCCTGCCGACATTGAAACTGTAAACGTATTAAGAGGCGCAAACGCTTCTATCCTTTACGGTAGCCAAGGTGCAAACGGTGTAATCGTTATCACTACTAAAAAAGGTAAAGCAGGCAAAACTCAAGTAGATTTTAACCACAGTACGATTGTTGATCAAGTATCTGAATTACCTGATTTACAGTTTTCTTATGGTGCGGTTAATGGTTCTGACTACAACTGGTCTAAAACTAAATCTAACTACTACCAAAACAATTACGTAAATGAATTTTTTCAAAGAGGCGTAAACGTTACTAACTCAATTTCTGTGAGTGGTGGTAATGATAAAACAACAGCTTTCTTCTCTTATGCAAACATGAGTGTTAGAGGTGTTATGCCAACAAACACTTATGCTAAGCACAATATCACTTTAAACCAATCTACTAAGTTATTTGACAACAAAGTAACTGTTAGTTCTAACGTGATTTTCGCTTACGAAGAAACAAAAAACCGTCCGGGTGCTGGATACTATAACAACCCATTAACTGGTTTATATTTATTTGCACGTGAAAGAGATTTCAATGCATACAAAACCAATTATCAAGTTTTTGATGCTGCAAGAAATATTAACAGAATGAGTTGGTATTCTACTGAAGAAAAACAAAACAACCCTTACTGGGAAATCAATAATAACTCTAAACTTCAAACTTCACACCGTGTTATTGCAAACGTGAAACTTTCTTACGATATTGCAAAAAACCTAAAGTTTGAAACAAGAGGTAACATTGATTACAACAACATGTTACGTGATAACCGTTGGGCAGCAGGCGGAAACTCTGTAAGTGTTAGCCCTAATGGTACTTGGTCTTATACCAAATACAATGATCAGGCTTTATACGCCGACGGTATCTTTACGTACAATAACAATTTTGGAGACTTATCTCTAACTGCATTAGCAGGTGCGAGCTACCAAAAAAATACATTCAACAATGGTATGAACGTTGGTAACGGTACAATTGCTTTGATGTATCCTAACTTCTTTACGTTTGCGAACATGCCTTACAACATTATTTTCAACCAAACCATTAACAGAACCATCAAACAAGGTGCTTTTGCGAATTTACAATTTGGTTACAAAGACATGTTGTATGTAGATGTATCTGCTCGTAACGACTGGGCTTCTACCCTTGCACTTACTGGCAACCAATCTTACCTATATCCAGCATTTGGTTTATCTGGTATTGTTAGCCAAATGATAGATTTACCAGAAGCTATCTCTTTCATGAAAGTAAGAGGTTCTTATTCTCAAACTGGTAATGAAGTTCCTTTTAACGTAGTTAACCCATGGAACTCTATTAATGCAGCTGGTGGCCCTACAGGTATCGGTGGTATTGCAAGAAATACACAAGTCCCTTTCACCAACTTAAAACCTGAAATTATTGAGGGTACAGAATTTGGTTTAGAAATGAAAATGTTTAAAAACAAAATTGGTTTAGATTTCACAGTATATAAAGATGTGAGCACTAACCAATTCTTATCTCTTGCTGCTCCATCAGGTTCAGGCTTTACATCTTATTATGTAAACGCAGGTAGAATTGAAAACCAAGGTTTTGAATTAACATTAGATGCACAAGTAGTTAGCACAAGCAACTTCTCTTGGAAATCATCTGTAAACGTTTCTCGTAACACCAACAAAATTGTTGAGTTAATCGCTTCTAACCCTAACTATCAAGTTGGTGGTAATGACGAAGGTTTTGCATCAGTAATCAGAGCTGGTGGTTCTTTTAACGATCTTTGGATCCACAAATTTGCAAGAGACGCTTCTGGTCGTATCATTTTAAATTCAACTACTGGTGCTCCAACAAGAGGTGCATTACAAGAAAAAGTAGGTAATGTTAATCCTGATTTCTTATTAGGTTGGAACAACAACTTCACATACAACAACTGGTTTGCATCTGTACTTGTACAAGGTAAATTTGGTGGTGTTGCTTTCTCTAAAACAGAAGCTTTCTTAGATTCTTATGGTGCAAGTGCTAGAACAGCAGAATACAGAGACAAAGGTGGTATGCCAATTAACGCGGTACAAAACGGTAATCCAGTATCTACTATTGATCCAGCAATCTTTTTCTCAGCTGTTGGTGATAGAAATGGTATCATGGAACCATATTTATTTTCTAGAACAAACGTAAGAATAGGTCAATTAGTTTTAGGTTACAACTTAAAATCTAATAACGCAAAATCTTTAATCAAAGAAGCTAACTTCTCATTAGTGGGTCGTAACTTATTCTTCTTATTTAAAGAAGCTCCATTTGATCCTGAACAAGCTATGAGTACTGGTAACGGTATGCAGTCTAACGACGTATTTGGTTTACCTGCAACAAGATCTTATGGTGTTAACGTCAAGTTTACTTTCTAAAAATTTTTTAAATACAATTTAGTATGAAACAATTATTTATTGCATCAATCATTCTAATTGCTTTTGGATCTTGTACTAAAGATTTCCAATCAACCAATCAGAATCCAAATCAAATTTCTGATGAGATGCTTAAGCAAGACTTCAACCTGGTAGGTTCGCCTTTTGCAGGTATGTTGTACGAGCTGCATGGTAATCAGGGTAGTCAAACCCAAGAAGACTTATGTTACGATTCTTGGATGGGCTTTATGAATACCCCTACTCCATTTACAAGTAATGTTAATAACACAACTTATTATGTACGTTGGAACTCTTATTGGGGTCGTCAATATGGTAACGTAATGTCTCCAGCAAGACAAGTTATCCGTTTAGCACAAGAAAACGGTTTGCCTATGTTTGCTACTTGGGCAAAACTGATCAGAATTTTATCAATGTCTAGAGTATCTGCAATACATGGACCTGTAATTTATTCAAATTACGGTTCAACCGCTGCGACTGTTTTATATGACAAAGAATCTGATTTATACAACACGTTTTTTGCACAATTAGACACAATCCAGTCAGAATTTAATGCAAACAAAGCATATGCTGGTTTTGCTAAATTTGACCCAAGCTACAAGGGTAGTATTCCAGCTTGGCAAAAAGTGGTTAACTCTCTTCGTTTAAAACTTGCGATGCGTATTTCAAAAGTTAACCCTACACTTGCAAAAGCACAAGGGGAAAAAGCAATGGCTGACGCAGCTGGTTTAATTTCAACAAACGCTGACAATTTCAACATCTCATTACTTGGTAATATCATGCCCGTAGGTATGATATGTTTCCAATGGGATGACACTCGAATGGGTGGTCCAATTGAATCATTTATGGTGGGCTTAAAAGATGGAAGAATTTCTAAGTACTTCTCTCCGGTTACTGATCCTAGCTTATACGCAGATCATCCTACTGTTCCATACAAAGGAATTAGAAATGGCGCTTATTTAGATGCTAAAATTCAACGTGTTCCCTTCTCTAAGGTTTCAACTGATTTTAATAGCGTTCAAACAAGAAGACATATTACTGCTTCAGAAGTTGCATTCTTAAGAGCAGAAGCTGCTTTAAGAGGTTGGACAGGTGCAGGTGACGCAAAAACCAACTACGAAAATGGTGTTAAATTGTCATTTGCTGATTGGGGAGCTGGTGGTGTAGACACTTATTTAGCGGATGCAACAAGCAAGCCTATCAACTATGTTGATCCAGTTGATTCTCGCAATAACTTTACAGCTACTTCAACAATTACGGTTGCTTGGGACGAAGCTGATTCAAGAGAGTTAAAGCTTGAAAAAATCATAACCCAAAAATACCTTGCAACATTTACCAATACTTTGGAAGCATGGGTAGACCACAGAAGAACAGGATATCCTAAAATTCCTTCTGCGGCTAGAAATGATTCTGGTGATGAGTGGGGTGTAATCCCTGCTGGTCAATTCCCTAAAAGATGGCCATTTATAGCTGGTGAGGTAACAAGTAATGCTGCTGGTGTAGCTGATGCACTTTCTAAAATGGGTGCTACTAAAAATGACATATCTACACGCTTATGGTGGGATACTGGTGTAGCTTCTAACTTCTAGTATTATTGTTAGAATATATAAAAAAGCCCTCCGAATTATCGGGGGGCTTTTTTTATAGTCAAATACAAATATCTATCCGGAAAATTAGTAGTTATAAACTCAACGCCTTGATCAACAAGCTTATCAAAATCTTCGTCCTTGTTAACGGTCCAACTACCTAACATCATATTTTGCTTTTTAGCATTTAGCGCAATAGAAGGATTTCCTATAAAATGGGCATAATTAAAATTGATGCCATTAAAATTAGCAGCTTTAATTTCGTCCAAAGACTTGTTGTTTTCGAGGTATAAAACAGTAGCTGTTGGCTTGTTGCTTCTAATGGTTTTAAGTACTTCAAAATCAAAACTTATGTAAATAATTCGGTCTTCGATACCTAGTTTTTTAGCAAGCGCAATTGTTTCAGTGGTAGTAAGTTGGCTAGTGGTATTACTTAAAAGTGCCGCCTTAATCTCACATATTAGAAGTGTGTTGTGTTTAGAAGCAGTACCAGTTTTAAAATAATCTTCAAGTAAAGGAAGGTCTTCTCCATTACTCAACTTTTTGGCATTGAGTTCCGCATAAGTTTTTAACTCAATGGTATCCCCAAAATGTGTAGGATCGTGATTAACCACTAGCTTTCCATCGAGCGTTCGTCGCACATCAAATTCACTCCCATACGATTTAATTTCTATCGCTTTTTGTAAGGACGCAATCGAATTTTCTGGTAAATTAAATTCTTTCCAAGCACCTCTGTGGGCAATTATTTTTGTGTCCTGTGCTTTCATTTGTTGGAGCATACAAAAAGTGGCAATGGTTATAAATATTTTTTTCATCTATACTATTTTAATTGCTGTAATGCCTTTGCCACCGTAGAATCTGTGGCATTTTGTAATTGGTAATACCCTTCTGTTCTCCAGATTTGACGTGCTATTAATATTTTAATAGATTGCAACAAATAGGCTTTGCCTGCTGCTGTTACATTGGTAGCTACAATATTATCTTGTGCAGCAGCTGCTGCAAATGCATTCCACTCGGCAGAGGCTGGCATAAACCCTTTAGCAAGTTCATCAGGTGTTTTAAAACTATTAAAATAAGTTCGGTTATTCTTATACAACCTATACACAAAATTTGATAAGGTATTGGATAAATAGAGTTGCATTATTAGTGTGTCTTGTAAACTGGATGCTAATGGAACAATAACATCGGGGGTTATACCTCCACCACCATATAAAATACGACCAGCAGGGGTTTTAAATTTTTTACCTTTTAGTACACTAGAATCTGCTTTATCAAGTACACCGTTATGGTAACGACTCATTAATTCCTCATCATATTTTTCTTTACCTGCCGTATACGTTTTCTGAATATTTCTGCCTAATGGTGTATAATACCTAGCAATGGTTAAGCGAACAGCACTTCCATCAGTTAAGCCAAACTGCTGCTGCACAATGCCCTTTCCAAATGAACGTCTTCCAATAATAGTAGCCCTATCCCAGTCTTGCAAGGCACCTGCTAGCACTTCACTGGCAGAAGCAGATGTTTCATCAATTAAAACGGTTAGTTTACCTGTTTCAAATAACCCTGGTCTTTTACAAACAAAATCGTGACGTTTGCTATTGGCACCCTCGGTGTACACAATTAATTTATTGTCACTTAAAAATTCGTCGGCAATATCAACGGCTTCTTGCAAAAGACCGCCCCCATTACCACGTAAATCAAGTACCAACGATTTCATGCCCTCCTTTTGTAATTTTTCGAGTGAAGCCATAAAGGTTTCATAGGTTCTCTCCGAAAACTTATCAATTTTAATATATCCGGTAGCTGGCTGAATCATGTAAGCCGCATCGATGGGCGACACTGGGATAACACCCCTTGTAATATTTACATTTACCTTTTTATTATCTCTAAGTACCGTCAATTTTACAGAACTCCCTTCTTCACCTCTAATTTTAGAACGCACCCAATCGGCGTTAATATTTTTACCATATAGTGTTATGGAATCGTTTGCCTTTAACAATTGATCGCCAACCTGCAATCCAGCTTTAAAGGATGGGCCATCCTTAAAAACATTCATCACATTTACCGTATCGTTCATCATTTGAAATTCGATACCAATACCCATAAAACTTCCAGCAATATCATCGTTAAATTCAGCTAAATCAATAGCAGGTATATACGCCGAGTGTGGATCTAAATGTGATAGTAGCGCATCTGCAACAAGTTGATTGATGCTATCCGAAGCGACAGGATCAACGTATTTACTATTTATTAGAGAAACCAACTCCTGCACCGAACTACGTCCAGATAATCCTAAAAACTTTCCACCAGCTGTATTGTCGCGTAGTTGGTAACCAATAGTCATACCTACAACCATTACCAAAGACAATAAAAGGGGTAACCAGATACTAATTTTCTTTTTTTGCTCGCTCATTGTTTAATCATATTTAAAGGTCTTTACAAATATCCTACTTAAATAGATAAAATTGCCTTAAAACATTAAATATTAAAGCGATAAAGGTTGTTTTATCACAGATATTTTCGTACTTCGTAGTATCATTTCTAAATTATAAAAAATGCGGGTAACCTTAATTGCAGACAGTGGTGCTACAAAATGTGAATGGTGCTTGCTCGTAGATGGCAAGAAAAAAAAGTCCATTATCACAGATGGCCTTAGCCCCTACTTTTTAACAGCAGAACAAATTACGGCGTTGCTTCAAAAGCACTTATTACCAAAAATTAAAAACTTTCCGCCCAAAAACATATTTTTCTATGGCACCGGACTGGCCAATCCAGCCAATGCAAAAGTTATCAATAGTGTTTTAAAATGTTTATTTACCAAAGCCAACATAGAAATCAACCACGACTTAACAGCAGCTGCAAGAGCATTATGCGGCAAGCAAAAAGGAATTGCATGTATTTTAGGTACGGGTGCTAACGCAGGCTATTACAATGGTAATAAAATTGCTAAAAATAGCCCAGGGCTTGGTTATATTTTAGGAGATGAAGGAAGCGGTGCTTATCTAGGCAAAAAAGTGGTACAATATTATTTATACCAAACATTTGACGAAGAACTCATGGCACGTTTTAACAAACGCTTTAATACCAGTAAAGACGAAATATTAAACAACGTATACAAGCAACCGCTTGCCAATAGATACCTAGCAAATTACGCTATATTTTTAAGTGAAAACAGAGGCCATTACATGATTGAAAACATCATTGAAGATGGTTTAAACGATTTCTTTTTCACCCACCTTTATAAATTTAAAGAGAGCTGGAAACTACCCATCAATTTTGTAGGTAGTGTTGCATTTGGTTTTAAAGATGTTTTAAAAGAACTCTGCAACACCTATGAATTAGAATTGGGAAAAGTTTTAAAAGCCCCAATGGAAGGTTTAGTCACCTACCACAAATAATTTTACATGGCTACATTTACAAGAATTACAGAACAGGATTCCAAGTATAGACAGTTACAAGACATGTCTGTGCTTGAAGTGCTTACAAATATTAACAACGAAGATCAAACCGTTCCACATGCGGTTGCTGCCGCTATAAGCGACATTGAAAAAGTGGTAAGTATTACAATCGAAAAAATGTTACAAGGCGGCCGGTTATTTTATATTGGTGCAGGTACCAGTGGACGTTTGGGTATTGTTGATGCTAGTGAATGTCCGCCTACATATGGTGTACCCTACGGGCTAGTTATTGGTATTATTGCTGGTGGAAGCCACGCTATCACAAATGCAGTTGAAAATGCCGAAGATGATCCCAACCAAGGCTGGCTTGACTTACAAGCACATAACATTTGTGATAAAGATGTTGTAATTGGATTAGCAGCCAGTGGTACTACCCCTTATGTAATTAGTGCGCTTGAAAAGTGTAATGAAAACGGCATCACTACGGCTAGTATATC
>JBMSJE010000071.1:0-7750 GCA_049418605.1 Sediminibacterium sp.
AACAAATATAAGATTGTTTGGGAACAAGCAAAATTTTAGAAAAAACTATGAATAAGATGTGAAAAACACACAAAAAACAGGCTTAATCGTCGTTTTCGGTACGTTGTAAACGGTATAACTCGGCATAATAACCCTGGGCATCCAACAGGGACTCATGAGTCCCCATTTCTAGGATACGCCCCTCTTCTAGCACGATAATTTTATCGAAATTAAGTACCGAAAAGATGCGGTGGGTAATTACAATGGCCGTTTTATGGTCTAAAAAGGCCGCTAAATTATTTAATATTTTATGTTCTGTTTTGGCATCCACAGCGCTCAAACAATCATCTAGTATGAGTAGTTCGGGAGATTTTAAAAGTGCCCGCGCAATAGAAATACGTTGTTTTTGACCTCCACTTAATGTCACCCCTCTTTCGCCTATAAGCGTGTCATACCCTTTTTCAAAACCTTCTATCTCATGGTCCACAGCTGCTAGTGCAGCTGCATTTTTTACATCGTCTAAACTTGTTTGTCCTTTCCTTCCAAATGAAATATTATCAGCAACGGTATCACTAAATAAAAACACATCTTGTTGCACATAACTAATATGATGCCTTAACGCCTGCACGTCATATTGTTGAAGTGGAATTCCATCCATGGTAATTTGCCCCGAGGTTGGATCGTAAAAACGGAGCAGCAACTGCGCGAGGGTCGATTTTCCCGAACCCGTTTTACCAAGCACTAACACTTTTTCACCCTTTGTAATCGTGACTGAAAAATTGGATAGTGCTTTA
This sequence comes from Sediminibacterium sp., assembly GCA_049418605.1. GTDB lineage: Bacteria > Bacteroidota > Bacteroidia > Chitinophagales > Chitinophagaceae > Sediminibacterium. Next base: position 774 of record JBMSJE010000071.1, read on the forward strand.
ATACCTGTATGGTTGTATACAAAATTTACGTTATCAAAAACGATATCTGAATTTGTTGTTGGCTGTAACGCATTTGTTGGCGAAGACACTTTTTCTTGAATATCTAAAAACTCATTCAGCCTTTTTTGAGAAGCCGCCGCGCGCTGAATCATACTAGCTGTCCAACCAATAGCACTCACTGGAAAAGTCAGCATATTAATATAAATCACAAACTCTACAATCACACCTACACGACTAGGATCTTGCAACGCTTGTAAGCCCCCTAAAAAAATAGTGACGATGGTACTGAGCCCAATGAGTAGTGCCATTGATGGAAAATAAATAGATTCTACTTTGGCTAAATCAATGGCATTTTTTTTATAGTCTTCGCTATTTTTTTCGAAAAAAGATAGCATGGCTTTTTCTTGTACAAAAGATTTAATCACCCGAATACCCGCATAGGTTTCCTGCGCGTTGGTTGTTAAATTTGATAGTAAGCCCTGAATTTTTTCACTCTTTTTATTGATTATACTATTTACAAAATAAATGGTAATAGCGAGTACTGGAAGCGGTGCTAACACATACAGGGTAAGGGTTACATCTTTTTTGAGCATGTAATAAAGCGCTAGACCAATGAGTGTTACCAGATTAATCAAATACATAATAGCCGGTCCCGTATACATTCGCACACGGCTTACGTCTTCTGTAATGCGACTCATTAAATCACCGGTGTTATGCGTTTTATAAAATCCTGCGTCTAGTGCTTGATATTTTGCATACACTTCATTTTTTTGATCGTACTCGATGTGCCTACTCATTACAATAATGGTTTGGCGCATAAAAAATAACATCACACCTCTTAATACGGCTAAAATCAAAATGGTAACGCTACAAATAGCCACAAGTTTTGCAAAACTTATTTGCTGCGTATCCAACCAATCAATCAAAATATTTACAAAGTAACTATGTGTTTGAACATGCGGTAATTTTGTAGCACCCGGTAAATGTTGCTGTACCTGACTTACCACATAACCAGTAATTTGTGGCGCTATAACGGCAAAAAAATTAGAAAGCACCACAAAAAAAGTACCCAGCAAAAACCGCTCTTTGTACTTCCATAAATATTTGTTGACTGCTGCTAATTCTTTCACAAACCTTGGGTTGATATATTTGCAAATGTATGATGGAGAACTTGATTCAATCAATTACTTTTGCAACATGCTTACTAAACCCGAAAAAGACTTTGTAGACTATTGGTCTAAAAACAGAATTGCCGAAAAAACAAGCAAGCGACCATTTTTAATTGGCCTCTCTGCTGGACTCGTATTTGGACTTGTCGTGCTCGTTGTTTTATACTCAGGTTGGTATACCAGGGCCAATATGCAGGCCAATAGTAAACTCAATGGGTTTGTGTTTTTTGCGGGTATTTTAATCGTTTCGTTTTTTATGGCCTACCTCTATCGTAGTTTTAGTTGGGAAAATAGAGAACAGCAATTTAAAGAGCTGTTGGCCAAACAAAAGCGAGAAAACCCCAATTCGTAATCCCTGCCAAGATTTTTAAGGTCCATGGCCTTTATCTCATTAAATTTGCAATAACTATATAAACTGTACTTATGAAAAGAAATGTATTGTTGGCTTTTTTATTAGCCCCACTTTTATTTGCCGCTTGCGGAAAAACAGATACTGAATGTGTGCCTGCTACCGTTGCTTCTGAAAAAGCGGCCATGGTTGCCTATTGCACAGCCAATAATATCACCTATACCGAGCACGCAAGTGGTATTTTATACGAAGTCATGTCTCCGGGTTTAGGTTCTCAGCCTGCCTTAACAAATACGGTTTCAACTGTTTATACCGGTAAATTATTAAATGGTACTCAGTTTGATGCAAGCGCTAATCCTGTAAGCTTTTTATTAAGTGGTGTTATTAAAGGTTGGCAAATTGGTATTCCACTCATTAAAAAGGGCGGTCGTATTAAACTTGTGATTCCATCATCATTAGCCTATGGTTGTAACGGTTCAGGTTCAATCCCAGCCAATAGTCCTCTATATTTTGAGGTAACCCTCACAGACGTGAGATAAATAATTGATTTTTAATGATTTAGATGAAAAAAGCGGTGTTTAGGCCTATATTATATGCATTCCCCTATCTTTGCCGCTCTAAAAAATTATGTAAACCCTTACCCATATGCAACTGAAAGGTTTAGTTAGATTCTTTGCGATAGCGCTGATTTTGATTTGTTTATACCAGCTATCATTTACTTGGTTTGTTCGTAGTCACGAAAAAGCCATGGATGAAAAAGCACAGGCTTGGATGAAAAGATTTCCAACCCCAGAACAGCAATATCCAGGTGATAAAGAAAAGCAAGCTATTTATGCTGATAGTTTAGCAGAAGTTAAAAAGGAAAGAGTACTTCGTTTATTAGACAGTACCAAAGAAACCAAATTAGCTTTTGGCCTAGTTACGTATCGAAGTGCTAAAGAAAGTGAGTTGATGCTTGGTCTTGACTTACAAGGGGGTATGAGTGTTACGATGGAAGTAGGTTTAGATGGTTTAATTAAATCATTAGCCAACTACACCAAAGACGCCAACTTTAATAAAGCATTACAAAACGCTGTTGCCCGCAAAGCCAACAGTGGCGCAAACCTTATTACTTTATTTGAAGAAGAGTATAAAAAAGTAAACCCTACTGGTAAACTAGCTCCTTTCTTTGCTGCACGCAGTAATGGTAAAGTAAAATTTGATGCATCAGACAATGCAGTAAACGAATATTTAACCGCACAAGCAACAGCTGCGTTTAATAATACCTACCGCATTTTACGTACGAGAATTGACCGTTTTGGTGTTGCTTCTCCAAGTATCAATCCTGATCCAGCAAAAGGTATTATAAATATTGAATTAGCAGGTGTAAATGATAAAGAGCGTGTACGTTCTTATTTACAATCTACTGCTAACCTTCAATTTTTTGAAGTGTATACTTTTGAAAGCACCGATTTACAAAATGGTATTGTAGCTGCCGATAAAGCAGTACAAGACATGCTTGAAGGTGCGCCAGTAGTAGCTGATACGGCTGCTGCAAAAGATACCACTGCTTCAAAAGCAACCGCTACATTAAAAGATAGCGCCAATGCAAATCCTATTGCACGTTTAGTACAGTTTACACAACCCTATAACGATGGTGCTGGCAAACCTGTTTTCCCAGCTGCTATTGGATATATTCAATCTAAAGATACGGGTACCCTAAATAGTTATTTAAGACTTGATTTTGTAAAAACGAAATTCCCTGCGAACCTACAATTCATGTATGGTAAAGCAGAAGCAAGTACCGATCCTAAATTCAAAGACATCCTTACTTTATATGCGATCAAAACACTAGACAATGGTCAAGCCGAATTAGAAGGCGATCATATTGCTAGCGCTTCACAAGACTATGATGAGCGTGGAAGAATTGCGATCAAAATGAATATGGATAAAGTTGGTACCAACTTGTGGGCTAAAATGACCACTAAAAATGCTGGTAAACCAATTGCTATTGTACTTGATAATTTCGTGTACTCAGCACCAAACGTAAATGAGCCTATCACTACTGGTAACTCACAAATTAGTGGTAGCTATTCATTAAAAGAAGCACAAGATTTATCTGAAATATTAGAGAGCGGTAAATTACCTGCACCTGCTAAAATTGTTCAAGAACAACAAGTAGGTCCTACCCTTGGCAAAGAATCAATTATGGGTGGAGGACTTTCATTCTTCATTTCTTTCTTGGTGATTTTTGCCCTCATGCTACTTTACTTTAATACAGCAGGATGGGTTGCAAACGTTGCACTTATCTTAAACTTATTATTTACAGTAGGTATTTTAAGTGCCCTAGGATTTACATTAACTGCACCAGGTATTGCCGGTTTGGTACTTACCATTGGTATGGCGGTAGATACCAACGTACTTATATTTGAGCGTATCAAAGAAGAGCTTACAAAAGGTAAGAGCTATCCACTTGCTGTAACAGATGGTTACAGAAGATCTTTGGCACCGGTACTTGATGGTCACATCACTACCCTATTAACAGCTATTATATTAGCTTACTTTGGACTTGGTCCAGTACTTGGTTTTGCAACCACTCAAATTATCGGTATTTTATTATCATTATTCTGTGGTATCCTAGTTTCAAGATTAATTACAGACTGGTACACCAATAAAAATAGACACCTCGAATACTTTACAGGTGTTTCAAGATCTATCTTCCAAAAAGCACAATTCAAGTTTATCGAATACCGCAAATTTGCGTACGGTTTATCTGCTGTGATTTTTGTTCTAGGTGTTGCGAGTTTCTTTAATGGTTTTGACGAAGGTGTTGAATTTGCAGGTGGCCGTAGCTATACTGTTAAGTTTGACAAGCCAGTAAATGTTGAAGAAGTTAGAAACGAACTAAAAGCAGTATTTGGTGAAGCTCCAATTATTAAAACGGTAAATTCTAACAACCAATTAAACATTACCACTTCTTATAAGATTAAAGAAACAGGTAACAACGTAGATTCACTCGTTGAAAAAATGTTGTTCACAGGTCTTTCAAAACAATTACCTGCTAATGTAACATTCAATGAATTTGAAACCAAGTACAAGCAGAGTTCTCAAACGGTATTACCTACCATCTCTGACGACTTAAAAGCAGGTGCTACCAAAGCAACTGTAATAGCAATGATCGTGATTTGTTTATTCATTTTTGTTCGTTTTAGAGATTGGAGATATTCACTAGGAACAATTTTTGCTCTCTTACACGATGTGTTTGTAACACTTATCATATTTAGCTTTGCACGTACGATTGTTCCTTTCCCGCTAGAAATTGATCAGCACTTTATTGCTGCCGTGTTAACTGTTATTGGTTTTAGTATGAACGATACCATTATTGTATATGATCGTATTAGAGAAGATAGCAGACTGCACCCTAGCCTAGATAACGCTTCGGTAATCAATAAAGCGATTAACGAAACACTAAGCCGTACCATCATGACTTCATTAACTGTATTCTTAACCATCTTAATATTATTCATATTTGGTGGTGAAGTAACCAAAGGTTTTGCCTTTGCTATGTTAGTGGGTGTTATCACTGGTACCTACTCTTCAATCTTTGTAGCAGCTCCAATCTTAGTAGATTTTTCTAAGAATAAAAAGCTAAGCAAAGCAGCTAAAAAATAATAACCTTATATAAGATTCCATAAAAAAAGCCTCGCACTTTAATAAGTTGCGAGGCTTTTTTTGTGGGTATAAATTTGATATAATTACACTGCAAACGAAGTGCCGCATCCGCAAGTTTTACTTGCATTAGGATTACTAAACGTAAAACCACGGCTATTGAGTCCACCCTGCCAATCCACTTCCATTCCAAACAGGTAGAGTTGATGGCTATTATTCATAATACACTCAATTCCCTCAATTTCAAAATGTGTATCTTCTGGTAAAGGCAAGTCAAAGCCAAGAACATAGGTCATGCCGCTGCATCCTCCCCCTTTAACGCCAATTCTAAGGCGCTGGTTGGTATCAAAGCCTTCTTCTGCCATAAGACGCTTGATTTCCACGATGGCACCCGCTGTTAAGGTTACAGGAGCTGTTTGTGTGATTGTTGAGCTAGACATAAGATCTAATTTTATGCAAAGCTACTAAGAGCAGCTCAGATTGCCTTATTTTTGATAAAATTTAGCAAATGCTTGATACAACAACTTTTTTAACTGTTGTCATTGCAGTAATCATTGGGCTATTTGTAGCTATCCTTATTTACCTTCAACAAAAAATTGGAGTAGCAGCAAAGGCAGTAGACAAAGACACACAATTACTCAAACTCCAAGCTTACGAAAGGCTTATTTTACTTGCCAACCGTATTGCAATTCCGCATTTGGTATCCCGCCTTCAAAACGATGGTAAAAGTAGTTCTACTATATCCTCCACTGATCAACAACTGCTACTCGTAGCAACCATTAAAGAAGAGTTTGAACACAATGTTACCCAACAACTATATGTGTCAAAAACAGCTTGGGATGCCGTTACTAATTTTAAAGAAAAAAATATACTCCTGATACATCAAGCTGCTGCCACGCTGCCTGCTGGCGCAACTGCGGGAGAATTAAATAGATTACTTATTAGTTTTTTAGCGAATGACCCTTCGGGAGATATGCACCAATTAGTAAGTGAAGTATTAAGCCTCGAAGTAAAACAAATTATATAATGAGCACGCCCTTAAATAAAAAAACAGATAGCGGCATTGCCATTAAAACGGTATACAACGCATCTGATATTGCGAATAATAAACAAGCGCTAGAAAATTTACAACCTGGCGAGTTCCCTTACACGAGAGGCGTACAGCCAGATATGTACCGCGGTAAACTTTGGACCATGCGCCAGTATGCAGGTTTCTCTACCGCCGAAGAAAGCAATAAGCGATATCATTATTTATTATCACAAGGTGTGATGGGGCTCAGTGTAGCTTTTGATTTACCAACCCAAATTGGCTACGATAGTGACCATGAATTAGCAGATGGCGAAGTAGGTAAAGTAGGTGTTGCGATTGATAGTATCGAAGACATGGAAATCCTTTTTAAAGGAATAGACCTAGAAAAAGTTAGCACTTCCATGACCATCAATGCAACCGGTTTTATTTTATTGGCTTTTTACGTGGCAATCGCCAAAAAACAAGGTGCCGATTTGCACAAACTTACAGGTACCATACAAAATGATATTTTAAAAGAATACGCTGCAAGAGGTACTTATATTTATCCGCCTAAACCTTCTATGCGCATCATTACAGATATTTTTGAATGGTGTAGTAGTAACGTTCCTAAATGGAATACCATCTCTATTTCGGGGTATCATATTAGAGAAGCGGGTAGCACCGCGGTTCAAGAAATTGCGTTTACACTAAGCAATGGTAAGGCCTATGTAAAAGCGGCCATTGAAAAAGGAATGGACATCAATGTTTTTGGTAAACGACTCTCCTTCTTTTTTAATGCACA
>JBMSJE010000072.1:0-7734 GCA_049418605.1 Sediminibacterium sp.
GAATTATACGTCGATTATTTTTTTAGAAGACAAGACGATTTTTGGAAAAAAGAAGCCCTTAACAAATTACCAGCGTTGAAGCGAGTTACCAATATGCTTGTGTGTGGTGAAGACCTAGGCCTCGTGCCTTCTTGTGTGCCCGATGTGATGCATCAATTGGGGTTATTAAGCCTCGAAATTCAAAGGATGCCTAAAAACCCACACACGCTCTTTTTCCATCCCAAAGATGCGCCGTATTTAAGTGTAGTAACACCATCTACACATGATATGAGTACCATTAGAGGTTGGTGGGAAGAAAATGAACATCAAACGCAGGCTTTTTATAACCATATTTTAGGTGAGTCCGGTAAGGCACCTCAGTTTTGTGAAGCATATATTAATAAGGCCATAATTATGCAGCATTTGCATGCACCTGCTATGTGGAGCACTTTCCAGTTGCAAGATTTACTTGGTATCGATGCCAATTTGCGTAGACAAAACCCAAATGATGAGCGGATTAATGTGCCTGCCAACCCGTCTCATTACTGGCAGTACCGTATGCATATGACCCTCGAAAATTTATTGGAGCAAGATAGTTTTAATAGTGAACTACATACTTGTATTGCTTCTAGTGGTAGGGCATAAGAGGGTCTTTGTACTAGTTTCTGCTTTATATTTGTTCTACCTAAATCATAAGCATTGCAACTCAATTATAAATCTACCTCCTTACCGTTCGAGTATCCCTTTACCATTTCAAATGGTCGAACAAAAACGCATCAGCCATCACTTGTTGTTTCATTATCACTTGGGAATTTTACAGGTTTTGGGGAAGCACCTGCCATTGTATATTACGATGTCACTGTCGAAAAAATGATAGAGGACCTCGAATCAAAAAGAGCAATGGTTGAAAAATTTGCACTTACAGATCCTGCGCGTTATTGGCATTATTTACATCATTTGTTTCCGCACAATCCATTTTTAGTATCGGCGCTTGACATGGCATGCTGGGATTTATATGGTAAAATGAAGGGGCAGCCGCTTTATGCATTATGGAATACAACTTGGCAAAATACACCTGTAACGGATTATACCATTGGTATTGACACCATACCCAAAATGCTTGAAAAAATGAAGGCCAAACCTTGGCCTGTGTATAAAATAAAATTAGGTACGCCTGAGGATATTGAAATCATGGAAGCCTTAACAAGTGCTACGAGTGCTGTTTTTAGGGTGGATGCCAATGCGGGTTGGACCACCGAAGAAGCACTTTTAAAAATCCCGATACTTGCAAAAATGGGTGTCGAATTTATTGAGCAACCACTCGCAAAAGACAATTGGGAAGGAATGAAAATATTATTTGAAAAATCGGGGCTTCCATTATACGCCGATGAAAGTTGTGTGATGGAATCCGATGTTCAAAAATGCGCAGGGCACTTTCATGGAATAAATATTAAGCTTACCAAATGTAGTGGGCCTACACCTGCACTTCGAATGATTGAAACAGCCCGTGGCCTTGGTTTAAAAGTGATGATGGGCTCTATGAATGAGTCTAGCATTGGTTCTGCGGCCATCGCGCATTTTTTACCACAACTCGATCATGTAGATATGGATGGGCCGTTATTGTTATCGGAAGATATAGCTACGGGCATCACATTTGACAACGGCGTAGTTACTATATCTGATAAACCTGGTTTAGGTATTACGCTACTATAAATTACTGCACATGACGCCTGAGCGCTACAACCGTATGTTATCGGTTATAAAAAATAGACAAACTAATTTAACGGTGGTGATGGAAAATGTAAATGATCCACACAATATATCTGCTGTTATGCGTACTTGTGATGCAGTTGGTATCCAGGATATTTATATCCTTAACACAAAAATTGCAAAGCATGATTATTTTGGTGTTAAAAGCAGTAGTAGCGCTGCTAAATGGCTAACGGTTCACCAATTTACTAGTGTCAAAGAATGTTTTGCGGCGCTTCGTAAAAATTATAATAAAATTTATACCACACATTTATCAAGTGACGCCGTAAGTTTATATGAAATAGATTTTACGGATTCGGTAGCCCTTATTTTTGGTAACGAGCATGATGGTGTTAGCGAAGAAACCATTGCCCTTGCTGATGGTAATTTTATTATTCCGCAACTTGGCTTTATTAAAAGCCTCAATGTTTCGGTGGCCTGTGCTGTTTCTATTTATGAGGCACATCGTCAAAAAATGGCCGCTGGACATTATAAGGAGCAAACTATGTCTATGGAGCGTCAAGAAAGTTTATTAGCTAATTGGTGCGCAGAAGATTAATGTTTGTCGATTAGTTTTTTACCGACTGATTTTTTTGCTTGGTCAAATAGGTAAGGCTCACATTTAATTCAAATCCTATTAATAGAATCAGTGAGTTGATGTACATGAGGAGCATGATAATTAATACGGTTCCAATAGATCCATATACTTTATTGTAGTTAGAGCTTGCAAACATGTCTACCCAATACGAAAAAACGAGTGTGGTTAAAAGCGTTAAGGTGGTAGCGAGTAATGATCCAGCAGATACAAAGGCCCATCTTTTTTTTACAGAGGGTGCATACGTATAAATGAGCGAGATGCCTGTAAATAATAATCCAATAATAATGGACCACCGCACCCCGTTCCAATAAGGAAGTGTTGTTTTTCTTTTGAGTTGAAACAAACTTCTTACCAGTGATGCAAGTTGCTCTTGACCAATTAATATGAGGGAAGAAGCAATAATGAGTACAATTAAAATAGCTGTTAATTTGATAGCCCGCCAGCGCCTGTGCATGAAAAAACCTTTTTGTTCTTGTATGGATCTATCAAAAGTTCTGATAATACCCATCATGGCATTAGACGCGTAAAAGATGAGTAAAAGAAAACCAAAAGAAAAAATACCCACGTGCTTTTGTAGCAAATCGTTGATTAAATTTTTGATAAACGCATAGGTTTGGCTATTAGGGGTAATGTCTTTAAATAGCTTTAATATTTGCGCTTCCACTTTAAAAGATGGCGGAAAATAGGGTATGAGTGAAAATAAAAATAGCATGGCAGCTGGAAGTGCCATAATCAGGTTAAACGTAATGGCAGATGCTCTTTCGTTCAATCCTACTTTATTGATTTGTCTAAAAAAAAATACCACAACATCATATACCGGCATGCCCTTAAAGCCTGGTATAACCATCGTCTTACTTTTTTTTACAACGTAATCGATAGGCCCCCAACTTAATATGATGCGGTGTAATTTTATCAAGGTTTTTTATTTTTTTTCGCCATATAAATATCAAGTGCTTTTTGATACTCGATGGCATATCTATTATGCTCTTCGTAAGTTGGACTAAAATGATGCATGCCACTAAAATCACTTTTAGCTACAAAATATAAGTAATTGGTATTGGGTGCGTTTAAAATAATATCAATGGTGGCAGGTAATGGGGTGCAGATGGGACCCGGTGGTAATCCTTTTTTACGGTATGTATTATACGGCGAAGGATTGGATAAATACTTTTCATAAATCCGTGTTATCGTAAAATCCTTCATCGCAAATTTAATGGTAGGGCAAGCCTGCAACGGCATTTCTTTGGCGAGCCTGTTGATGTAGACACTGGCTATTTTATATTTATCGGAAACCACATTGGTTTCTTCATCTACAATTGAAGCTAGGGTGTAGGCTTCAATATCTGTTAGGTGTTTGGATTGTAATTTGTTTCTACGGTCTATATCATCCCAAAATTTTTCTTGGTAGGATTTTAACTTGCTTAGAATTTGTTTAAACGGAGTATCCCAATAAAATTGATAGGTATCCTGTATGATAATCGCGTAAAAGGTACTTGTGTCTACACCAAAAGGCTGCAACGAATCATTGTTTGTAATAAACTGCATTACTGTAGCCGAATCTGTAGAAAACTGATTGCCTATAAGCTGTGCAAAGTCTTCGCGGGTTCTTAATTTATTAATCACCAGCTTCACTTCTGCAACACGCCCATTTTTTAGCATACGCGCAATTTGCCATGCTGTTTGCCCTTTTTTTAATTGGTATTTGCCAGGTCTCACTAAATCCCAATTGGGTAATACCAACGAAAGTAGGTGAAGCCCAATACTACTCTTAATGAGTCCTTGGTCACTTAAATATCCAATGACAGCCCTCTTTTTTACAATTGACTGATCTACGGTAAAGCTTTTTTGCGCGCCAGAAAAATTAGTGATAGACGAAAAAATACTCCATGCAGTAACAATACTTGCTACAAGTACAGAGAGTAGTAGAATCGTTCCAATTTTTTTCATGGGTTCAATTTAAACAAAAAACCCTGACTGCATATACAGACAGGGTTTTAAATATCAAAAGTTTAATTTATCTTTTTGTTGTATCTGCTGTAGTTGCTGGATTAGCAGCAGGAGCAGGTGCAGCAGGTGCTGAACTAGACGTATTTACTTTTTGTAGTATTGAATCTTCGGGAGCAGCAGTTGTTCCACCTTTTAAGAAAAGGGTAGAAAGTAAAGCCAAAATTGCAATAATGGCTGCAAACAACCAGGTTCCTTTTTCTAAAACGTCGGTAGTTTGTTTAACACCCATAAATTGGTTGCTAATACCGCCTACATTACTAGATAATCCACCACCTTTTGGATTTTGGATTAAAACCACAAAACCTAAAGCTACACAGGCAGCTACTATCAAAACTAGAAACAAAATAGTCATCTTATAATCCTTTTAATTGTTGAATCTTGGCAGCAAAATAAACGGATTTTTCAGGATTTATGAAACTTAATTTTTGGTAGAGCTGAATTGCCTTTTCTCGGCGACCCTGTTTTCCTAGTACTTCTGCCATGGTTTCGGTTACAACCTCCCTAGATTCGTTGGATTTTTCGGCAATGGTTACCACAGCCTTTTCTATGTCAGATTCACTGGAAAACGGTGTATCTGCCTCTGATTCAGGGATTATTTGGCTTTCTGGGGCAGGATGTTTGACCTCTTTTAGCCAATCTGTGAACTTCTTAAGCTTGGTTGACAATTCGTCTTGATGACCCTGATTTAGGTCTATTTTGATGCCTTGTGAGGCAAAATAATCGATGGTATGGTATAAAACCGGTGATTCTATCTCCAAAATCTGGTCAGGAGTAACCGGTTTATTGTAATCGGCTAGCTGTTTGCTGATAATATTGCTAATAGCAGAAGGCACGGGAGCGGTTAAGATATGCTGAAACCAACCTGTATTTCCAACGGCAAGTGCCGCTTTACTGGTTTCGGTGCCTTTATTGTGGTTTTTTGCAGCTGCTAGAACCACAGCTGGGGCAAAATATGGGTATTGTTTGTGAAGGCTTTCTAGTACATCTACAGAAGTAGCAGACAGGCTTTCTTTGCCCGTGAGGTGTTTTGCTACTAAATTACTGAAATAACTCATTTTACAATACTAAGGTTAAATGTACAAATAGATTACCAGTTAGAAAAAATACGGTTGAACATATCATCCGTTAAGCTTCTCACCATTTCGTCTAAAAGTCTGGCTTCGGCCTGGGTGAGGGTTAAATTAGCATCAAAATCAAAACTACGACTCACGTCAAACTCTTCGGTTTTATTGCTGAGGGTATTTCTAAAAACGATGTGAACAGTAACGGTTAAACGGTTGGTGGATGCTTGTTGGTTACTAACACCCACTGTTTGTGATGCGTCATAATTGGTGACGGTGCCACTAATTATATAATGTGCATCATCACTGGTTGTTCTGGTTAATTTTGTTTGGCTCGCAATTTTTAATTGCCATTTGTCATTGAGTTTAGGGCTCAGTTGTGGATTAACGTAACGGGCTCTATTTTCAATAAAACCTAGTTTGATGGTTTTAACGGCTGGGTCAATACTAGCGTCGTTAAATTTATAAATGCCACAGCTGGTTAAAGCTAGCGAGGCCACTAAAAATAAAATACTATATAATTTAGATCGTTTCATGGTAGGTGATTTAATCTTCAATGTCGTACTCTTTTAATTTTCTGTAAAGTGTTCTTTCACTAATTCCTAAATCTAATGATGCGTCTCTTCGTTTGCCTTTGTGCTTTTTAAGCGCTTTTAAAATCAGTTCTTTTTCTTTGTCAATAATATTTAAGGACTCTTCAATTTCTTCATGCTGGTGCATGTTGTTGTCTTGTAATAAAACAGGTTGGGCAGCTGATGTGTTAATGGGTGGTGCAATAAAATGTTGTGGATTGTGTTCTACTTCGTGACCTGTAAAATCTTGTAAAATAGAGGCTCTCGTAAAATTAGCAGCAGTACCTGCTAACGAAGGGTTTTGAAGTATTTCTACAAACATTTTTTTAAGTTCTGTTACATCTTTTTTCATATCAAAAAAGAGCTTGTATAAAATTTCACGTTCATTGGCAAACTCTCCGCCTTGGTTTTGACCCGCTAGTATTGGCATTCTAGAAAATTTACTTTGATCCGGTAAGAAACCTTGTAGGGTAGTAGCGTTAATTAAATTCGTATTACTTAATACAGAAATTTGCTCCGCAATATTTTTTAGTTCTCGCACATTACCCTGCCAAGGATGGTTAATAAGAATTGCTTTTGCTTCTTCGTCTAATTGAACCGGTGTTGTTTTATAACGCTCTGCAAAGTCAACTACAAATTTTCTGAAAAGTAAACCAACGTCTTCTTTACGATCTCTTAACGATGGAACTCGAATAGGCACGGTGCTTAAACGGTAATACAAATCTTCTCTAAATCTTCCTTTTTGTGTAAACTCTAATAATTCTCTATTGGTTGCCGCAATAACACGTACATCTGTTTTTTGTACTTTCGAAGAACCCACTCTAATAAACTCACCGGTTTCTAAAACGCGAAGTAGTCGTGCTTGAGTGCCAATGGGCATTTCGCCAATTTCATCTAAAAAAATGGTACCACCACTTACCGTTTCAAAATAACCTTTCCGGCTATCTACGGCTCCTGTAAAGGATCCTTTTTCGTGCCCAAATAATTCTGAGTCGATAGTGCCTTCTGGAATAGCGCCGCAGTTAACAGCAATAAACGGGTTGTGTTTGCGTGCCGATAATGAATGGATAATTTGAGAAAATACCTCTTTACCTACACCACTTTCACCCACAATTAAAACCGTTAAATCTGTAGCAGCTACCTGCACGGCTGTGTTAAGCGCATGATTTAATGCAGGTGCATTACCAATGATGTTAAATCTGTTTTTTATACTTTGAAGATCCATAGTTGACCTTGTTAATTCGTTCAAATAAATTTATACTACCTGCTCGCCAAGTAAAGTTGTTCTAGTATAGCCAGTAACTTTTACTTGCGCATACTTGCCCTTTAAATCAACGCCAGCTGTTTTTGGAAATACCAATACTTTATTTTGTGAAGTACGGCCCGTCCAATCATTTTCGTTTTTTCGGCTATTGCCTTCAACCAATACTTCAAAAATAGCGCCCACATCTTTTTGATTACTAGCCGTAGAAAGCACGCCTTGCATATCTACAATTTCTTGGAGTCTTCTTTTTTTAATGGGCTCTGGTATATCGTCGGTATATCTTTTGGCCGCAAGGGTTCCAGGTCTTTCACTGTAAAAATACATGTAGCTCATATCGTATTTACAATGCTCCATAATACTAAGTGTATCTTGATGGTCTTCTTCGGTTTCGGTGCAAAAGCCGGCAATAATATCAGAACTGATGCCGCAATCTGGTATTAGTTCAAAAATGCGGTTCACTTTTGCAATATACCATTCGCGTGTATATGTGCGGTTCATGAGTTG
>JBMSJE010000073.1:0-7639 GCA_049418605.1 Sediminibacterium sp.
AAGTATACTGGAACACCGATACCGACGAAATTTTAGGCGCACAAAAAGTAGAAGCCGTACGCATTAAAAATAATAAAACCGGCGACACTCAAGAAATTCCAATCTCTGGATTTTTTGTTGCCATTGGTCACGAGCCTAACAGCAAAATATTTAAAGACTACATTCAAATGGATGAAACCGGATATATCACAACCATTCCGGGTACCACCAAAACAAATGTACCGGGTGTATTTGCTGCTGGTGATGTGCAGGATAAAAACTACCGTCAAGCAGTTACAGCAGCCGGTAGTGGTTGCATGGCAGCATTAGATGCAGAACGTTATTTAACAGCAGAAGGATTGGCTTAATTTTTTTCTATGACCCAAACCATACATCTAGTTGATATTTTACTGCATGGTTATCATGGGTTATTTGAAGAGGAAAAATTAGTAGGCAATACTTTTAAAGTTAATGTAACGGTTGTTTACACGCCAGCACATTTTCCAATCACCAATTTATCTGACACCATCGATTACGGCGCGGTCTTTCAAATATTGAAAAGCCAAATGCAAGTTGCAACACCATTATTAGAAACCCTTGCTGCTAATTTTTGTATCTCTGTTTTTGAAAAGTTTACGACTGCCCAGGAAATTTCAATTCACATTCAAAAAATGGTGCCACCTATTGCAGGTATGGTAGGTTCTGTTGCGGTTGGTTTAACCATGAACCGTAAAGATGTATAGCCATGAAAAAATTAATTCTTTGTGTAGGGGTATTTTTTGTGGCGGGCATGTTGCCTTTGATGGCACAGGATATTGCTACCATATTAAAAGAAGGGGTACAATTAGAGCGTCAGCAAAAAGAAATTGAGGCACTAGACAAATACAAACTCGTATTAAGTCAGGATCCGTCAAACATAACCGCGCTGGTAAGAGCAGCAGAGCTGTCTACCATGCTTGCTGGTTTTAACGAAAAGGATCCCAAATCAAAACAGTTGTTTTTATCAACAGCGGGTGCTTATGCGTTACGTGCGTATAGTGCGAATCCAAAAAATGCAGATGCTGCCTATGTAATGTCGTTAACACAGGCTAAACTTGCGGATATTCAATCCGATAATAAAAAATTAATTGAGTGTGTGCGCAATTCAAAAATCTATGCCAACGAAGCACTTGCCATTAATCCAGCACACGCAAAAGCAAACTTTACAGTAGGGAAGTGGCATATGGAAATGGCCAATTTAAATTTGGTAAAAAAGGCGGCTGTTAAATTAATGTATGGTGGTTTACCCGAAGGAAGTTTAGATAGCGCTGTTGTGTATTTAGAAAAAGCACGTGTGCAGGATCCTTATTTTGTAAATACCTATTTAGAACTGGCAAAAATTTACGATCAGTTACACCAGCCTACCAAGGTTATTGAAGTGCTTTCAAAAATGGTTAAACTGCCTACCCGCAAAACAGAAGATATTTCACTTAAAGCAGCAGGCGCTAAAATGTTTGCAGCTGCGCAATAAATTATCAAACATGGAATTACAAGAACAATTTGAAGCAGCATTTGCCAAAACAAAAACTTTAACGGAAAAGCCAGATAACGAAACCCTTCTTTCTTTATATTCATTATACAAACAAGGAACTATTGGTGATGCAACAGAAGCGAATAAGCCAGAAAACGCTTTTGATTTTGTTGCTCTATTTAAATACAACGCTTGGGAAAAGTTAGCGGGTATGTCTAAGCAGGATGCAATGCAGGCTTATATAAATCTCGTGGACAAACTAGTACTTGGCTAGTTTTTTCCACCTGCCGCTTTTCATATAAATAAACGAAGGGATAAATAGGGTTACCCAATATATAACTTCGCTTAACCATCCCCATTCGATGGGTAATTTGAGGTGCTCTAATACAATGTATACATAACAGCAGTATAAAATAATAGCGGCAAACTCACTGTATAAATTGACCCTTGTGTTGCCCGTTCCAGTGACCGAATTTAGCCAAACCACAGACACGGACATGAGCACAAGCGCCATCGAAACAATGCGTAATACCGGAATACCGGCTTCAATAAATGCAGGCCCTTGCCCGTAAATCGAAAGAACTTGGCTTGGAAAAATATTTAGGATAATACAAACAAATACAGCCATACCTGCACTCCACATCATGATGCGGTTAATGGCAATGGGAACCTGATCATTTAAATTTTGTCCCATTAAATTGCTGACCATACTATTAGCTGTTGCGCCAAAGGCCCAAGTAAAGCAACCAAAAAATCCAAAAATATTGCGCATGGTATTTGATACAGCAAGGTCTCTCGCGCCATGGTGTTCAATTAAAATATAAAAGAACTCCCAACTAATAATGCTAATGGCATATTGTAAAACGATAGGACTTGAAATGGTCAGTATCAATTTAATATTACTCCAATCAAAGGCCCAGTATTTAAAAAGTTGAAACTGTTTACTAATGCCTTTTACATGAATGAGTACAAATAAAACAGCGAGGCCTGCAAATTCAGAAATGATGGAAGCATAGGCAGCGCCATTAAAACCTAGATTGGGTAAACCAAATTTGCCATAAATAAATCCGTAATCAAAAAAGATATTGGTAACAGCTTCGGTGGCGGTACCAATAATGAGGTATCTCGTTTGATTGGTACCCACAAGTAATGCATTGCGCATTTGGTATACAAAAAGTAGGGGGAGACCAACAATTCGGATATTTAAAAAGCTTACTGCTTTATCTACAAGGAGTGGATCGTGGAGTGCAAATTTAAAAAGTGCAGGTACCACTAGCCAGGTCAATAAAATGCCAAATAATGAAAATGCCAGCGCAATTCGGATGCCTTGTGAAAACAAATTGCCAATTTCAGCAATATTATTTTCTCCAGCTCTACGTGAAATAAGCGATTGTAAGCCGTTATTTAGGCCATGACCAATAACGGCAAAGATGAGGTAGAATACCCCCGTAATACCAGCAAGTCCTAAGGCTTCTTGACCCAGGCCACCCAAAAAGATGTTGTTAGTAATAAAGTTAATTTGGGGCACCAATATGGAAGCACTGATGGGTAAAGCAATGGATAATATTTGCTTATGAGAGCTGTTTACCTGTAAATTAGTCGTGTTTGAGCTGCTAGACATAGATAGATTGCAAATCTAGTATATAATAGGCTGTTCAAATCACCTTCTTTTTTTATATTATTGCACATAAATAAGCAGTTAACGCAATGGCTATTCAAAAATCATATTCTTTTTATGGGGAAGGCTCGGTTCCCTTAACATCAACTGCCGAATTATTACAATTTGATATTGCAAATGATCATATTGCCTGCTCACTTATTAATATGGGTAACCAGGCTATTCAAGCTTTCGAATTTTTTGAATGGGAGACAGGGGCTAGTGCGCTTGAAAACAATTGGGAGCAACTATTTTCTGAAGCAGCAGCCACATCTGAATTATTGCAAAAGCCGGTGAGTGCTGTGCAGGTATTTATAAATAGTGCATCCGCTGTGATTGTTCCGCTCGAAAAATTTAATACCGAAGCGGCCACAGATTATTTACAATTGTTATTTGGACCTGCTGTAGAGGTTACCCTAAAACACGAAAAAATAAAAAATACACCGTCGCTTATAAATTGTTACCGAATACCTAACTCTCTATTAGATGTTTTAAATACCAGGTATCCGTTGCATCAATTAGCGCATGCTTATACGCCAAATATTACTGGACTTTATGCCGAAGCGGTTTCTGACAAACCCATGTTAAAATTGCAGTTTTATAAAAATCATTTTATCGCAAGTTTATTTGTATCAAGTACGCTTCAATTCATACAAAGTTTTTCTTTTGCCAGTACCGAAGATATCTGTTATCATCTTTTTCATATTAATGCGGCGCACCAAATTGATGCGGCAAGTATTAAAGTAAATATGATGGGCTTTATTAATGCTAGTACTGCGGCAGCCGTTTGTGTTGAACAAATTTATCCGCTAGTAGAATATAAAAAGCCTCGACAAGAAAAAGTGTTGCCAGCTATGTTTGAAGCGCAAACTTCACATTATTTTACTGCCTTTTTGAAGCCATTAGCATGAGGATAATTTCAGGTAAATACGGTAGTCGCCGCATTAGCCCACCCGCTAACATGCCGCACACCAGGCCTACTACCGATATCGCAAAAGAAGGCCTCTTTAATATTTTACAAAGCAGAATGTCTTTTGATGACATTGACATACTTGATTTGTTTGGTGGTACTGGATGTATTAGTTACGAACTCGCCTCAAGGGGTGCAAGTAAACTTACGATAATTGAAAAAGATCCCATTATGCAGGGGTTTATTCAAAAAAATATTGCGATGTTGCAAATAGAAGGCGCACAGGTTTTAAAACTTGATGTGTTTGCCTATTTAAATAGTTGTACCAGCGCTTACGATTTTATTTTTGCTGGACCACCTTATGCACTTGGAACCATCGATGAACTGCCTAAAATCATTGTGGCTAAAAAATTAATCAAGCCCGGTGGTTTTTTTGTATTAGAACATACACCGCGCAACGATTATAAAAATTTTGAAGGCTACTCATTTCAGCGCAATTATGGAACTACTATTTTTTCATTTTTTGTTGCCACATAGTACCCCATGAACAAGCAAGCATTAAGAGAATTGTACAAAAACAAACGCCAAGATTTACCCAGTAAAACGCGTTTGCAGTATGATGATTTAATGCTCATACAATTTCAAAAATTTGATTTTTCTGCGGTGCAGTCGCTGCTCACATATTGGCCCATGCCAAATCAAGCCGAGCCCAATACGCACTTGTTTTCGGGGTATCTCCGTCATATGATTCCGGGCATTTCTATTTCATATCCGGTGATGGATCCAGATGCACATTCGTTTACAGCACATCAAATAGATGAAAATACCGTTTACAAACCTGGTAAATTTGGAGTGTTAGAGCCCGATGCCCCAAATCCGGTTAACCCAGCAAATATTGATTTGGTATTTGTGCCATTATTAGTGGCTGACACAGAAGGGTATAGAGTTGGGTATGGCAAAGGTTATTACGACCGCTTTTTAGCTACTTGCAATCAGGGGGTAATTAGTATGGGCTTTTCGTATTTTGACCCTATCGAGCAAATAGCAGATACAAATCAATTTGACGTACCTTTGCACTACCTCATTACGCCGAGTCGCATCTATGAATTTTAATACTATTTTTCTTACTTCCTTTCGTGTTTTATTATTGCCACTTGCTCTATTGTATGGGGCTTTTATTAAAATACGCAATTGGCTGTTTGATAAGCAGTATTTAAGTGCCGCTAGGTTTAATTTTCCGCTCATTTGTGTTGGTAATTTAGCAGTGGGTGGCACGGGTAAATCACCCATGGTGGAGTATTTATTAGGACTTCTACACACCCGTTATAAAGTAGCCACGGTTAGCAGGGGCTATAAAAGAAAAACAAAAGGATATGTTTTAGCGGGGGTTAGTACAACAGCACTTGAAATAGGAGATGAGCCCATGCTCTTTCATCAAAAATTTCCGAGCGTGGCTGTTGCAGTTGGCGAAGAAAGATTAGATGCCATCCCGCAATTATTACATGACATCAAAGATGTACAAGCCATTGTTTTAGATGATGCATTTCAGCACCGATCCGTACAAGCTGGGTTTAATATTTTACTCACCGAATTTGGCAATACCTATAACCATGATTTTTTCTTACCCACCGGCGATTTAAGGGATGAAAGAGGTTCATCAAAAAGGGCACAGGTTATTATAGTAACCAAATGCCCGCAAAATTTAACGGAGGAGCAGCGTCAAAAAATAACCAAAGCCTTACGTCCAAAGTCATATCAAAAAGTGTTTTTTACCTGCATCGAGTATGAAACACCTTATCATATTTTGGATGTAGCAAATAAGCGCCCGATTACCAATCAGGATGAAGTATTACTGATGTGTGGTATTGCCAATCCAAAGCCACTTAAACATTATTTACACGAACAGGCGCGTACTTATTACCAACAAGATTATGCCGATCACCATATTTTTTCGATAGATGATTTGCAAGACGTAGTGGGTCAGTTTAACAATATAGCTGCTACCCATAAAATGATTATCACCACAGAAAAAGACGCCGTACGACTTACAAAATTCCAAGAAGAATTAAAGTCACTGCCTTTTTATGTACTCCCTATCAAACACTCTTTTTTATTTGACGAAGGCCCTGAATTTGACGGGTTGATCCTTTCATTTATCAATGGGTTTAACACTAATATGCAACATGAGTAAAGCAAAAAAGTCAAAACAAAAGAAAACAGCAAAGACCATTGTGGTAGCTACATTAAAAGGTAAAATAGATATCACTCGCTCTGGCATGGGCTACGTTATTGTAGACAACAATGCCATTGATATAATGGTGCGCCCTTCCGATATGAGTAATGCGCTACATGGTGACATTGTGCGTGTTAAAATTACCCGCGAAAATGGTAGAACCGGCAAAAAAGAAGGTAAGGTTGTAGAAGTAGTAGAGCGCCGTCAAACCGAATTTATAGGGCATATACAACTCTCCGATAAGTTTGCATTTTTTGTGCCAGACACCGATAAACCCATGCCCGATATTTTTATTCCGCTCCAGTATTTAAATGGCGCAAAAAATAAAGATAGGGTATCTGCCAGGCTTGTAAAATGGGATAAAGACGATAAAAAACCAGTAGGAGAAGTAACCGCTATCATGTCCCCAGAAGACGAAAATGATGCTGCCATGAAGGAGCTCTTGGCGCAGGCCGGCTTCCCATTATTTTTCCCGCAAGACGTGTTAGAAGCAGCTGCGGAACTGCCTGTTGTTTTGGATGAAGCAGAAATCGCAAAGCGTAGAGATTGCCGTGATTTAAAAACCTTTACTATTGACCCTGTCGATGCAAAAGATTTTGATGACGCCCTTTCTATTAGAAAATTACCTAGTGGCCTTTACGAAATAGGGGTGCATATTGCGGATGTAAGTTATTACGTGTTACCAGATACTGATTTGGACGCCGAAGCTTATAAACGCGCAACCTCTGTGTATTTGCCAGACCGGGTAAACCCTATGTTGCCTGAAAAAATTTCAAATGAACTTTGTTCCCTTCGCCCTAACGAAGATAAATTTACCTTTTCTGCTATCTTTCAAATCAATGACGAAGCACAGGTAAAACAATATTGGCTTGGCCGAACCGTGATACATTCTGATAGACGTTTTGCTTACGAAGAAGTGCAAGAAATTATTGACACAAAAGTGGGAGACCATGCAGAAGATGTTTTAGTTCTTCATAGTCTCGCTCAAAAATTTAGAGAAGCCAGGTTTAAAAAAGGGGCCATTAATTTTTCTTCACAAGAAGTTCGTTTTACACTCGATGAAAATGCAAAACCAGTTGGCATAACGGTTAAAGAAAGTAAACCAGCGCACCAGTTAATTGAAGAATTTATGCTACTTGCCAATAAAACAGTAGCCGAAAATATTTCTAAAATCCAGATCAATAAACAACCGCTTCCTTTTCCATACCGTATTCACGATCAACCAGATCCTGAAAAATTGGCACCGTTTGTGCAATATGCCAAAAAATATGGACATGGTTTTGATGCCAGTTCGCCCGAAAAAATTTCTGCAAGTTTTAACCAGTTGTTAGAAGATGCAAAAGGTAAACC
>JBMSJE010000074.1:0-7316 GCA_049418605.1 Sediminibacterium sp.
TGATTAAAACGCTCGGGCATTTCTAGTGGATTGTTTTTCCAATCTGAATCATATTTTACAAACATGCTAAGCCATAAAGAGCGGGAGAGCCTCATGAGGAGGGGTTGCACAGCAAAGAGCAGTACAAAAGCCGTTCCCATCCAATAAAATATACGGTTGTCGTCTATGTCAAATGTCATACCTATTAAAACCTTCCAGGCTACAAAAGTAGATACAATAAATGCAACCGATAAGGCGTAGCTCACATAGCCTGTGCCATAATAAAAACCTACTTCTATTTCGGTGGGTTGACCACAAACCGGGCATTGCTCGTGCATGTCTGTGTTGGTTTTAAATTTATAGGCTTGTTGGCTTTTAAAAATATCACCTTCTCGGCAACGGGGGCATTTGTTGGTTACAACGGCTGGAATAAAATATTTAGTGATTGGTTTAGCCATAGTATAGCTTATTTAAATAGTGGTGCAAAGGTAACTTAACTTAATTGAGTGCTAATTATTTTCTGATAGAACAGCTACCGCCGCCATAGCCGCAGCCAGATTTGGTTTTTGATGCATAGATACCAATAACAATCATGAGTACACCAAAAATGGCGGGCATCCAGTCTTTAAACTGCCAGGCAATTACTAAAAACATGCCACCCATGATTAAACGTATCACGAGTACAAAGTCTATTTTTTGAAGTAAACGTATCATAAGTCTTATTTAGAATACAAATATCGAGCCAATTATTTTCCTGAAACGTGACTTTTGTTACGCAGCTGAATAAAACTATATTTGTTACACTTAAAAGGCAGGCGCATGAGCATTTCAGAAATTTATGACATTTACGTGCAGTATCCGAGTGTGGTAACGGATACCCGAAAGCTTAAAGCAAACGATTTTTTCTTTGCTTTAAAGGGGCCTAATTTTAATGCCAATACTTTTGCTTTTAAGGCAATTGAAGCCGGTGCTGCCTACTGCGTAGTGGATGAGCCGCTTACCACCATTGCAACTTATTATGAAGGAAACGATGAAGCGCAAAAAGAAGCTGCGCTTTCAAAAATGATTGTGGTTGATGACGCACTTACCACTTTACAAGCACTTGCTGGCCACCACCGCAGTACTTTTGATATTCCATTTATAGCCATTACCGGTAGTAACGGAAAAACCACTACCAAAGAACTGGTGTATGCTGTGCTTTCGAGTCATTTTAAAACTTATACCACACAAGGCAATTTAAACAACCATATTGGAGTACCGTTAACGATACTTAGCATCAAAAAAGATGCTCAAATGGCAGTGATAGAAATGGGCGCCAATCATCAAAAAGAAATTGAAGGTTATTGCGTGTATACAAAACCTACGCATGGTATTATTAGCAATTGTGGTAAAGCACACTTAGAAGGATTTGGTGGCGAAGAAGGCGTTAAAAAAGGCAAGGGTGAGCTCTATACTTTTTTACGTGAAAATACCGGTACTGCATTTGTTTTCACGGGTTACGATTATTTAAATGAGATGAGCGCTGGCATACAAAACATTGTGCCTTACATAAACGGAACCATACAAAGTAGTGAACCATTTTTAACGGTAGCCGCAAATATCAACGAAACCACCACCACCGTAAATTCTCAGCTAGTAGGATCGTATAACCTTCCTAATATTTTGTGTGCTTTAACTATTGGAAAATATTTTGGAGTGCCGGAAAATAAAATGGTGGATGCCATTGCAAATTATACACCTTCTAATAGTAGATCACAACTCATAATTAAGGATACCAATACCATTATTTTAGATGCTTACAATGCCAACCCTAGTAGCATGAAAGTAGCCATCGAAAATTTTGCAAAATTAGCAGGCGATCATAAAATTGTTTTGTTAGGTGCTATGATGGAACTAGGCGAGCACTCACTAGCAGAGCATTTGGCGCTACTTCAATTAATTGCAGAATATTCATTTGAATCAGTAGTATTAGTAGGAGCTGATTTTTTAACGCATCAACATGCGTTACCTCAATTTATATATTTTAAAACAACTGCCGAGGCCAAAGCCTGGTTGGCAGCACAAAACCCAATGCATGCGCAGCTTTTAATTAAAGGATCGCGGAGCATGCAAATGGAAACAGTAATATCATAAACGCATAAAAAAACCACCACTAAATGAATAGTGATGGTTCTTTTTTATTTTCCTTTCCTTTCCTTTTTAACGTTTGTTCTTTTTTGTTGGCATAAAGATACCAGTTTTTGCTTTTCTAGAAGTGCCTTCTGCAGCACCGTAATGGCTCATGGCGCAACGGAAACCAATAGTGCTGTTGCTTTGGTCTTCTTCTAAAAATCTTCTAGCACCTGGGCTTAACCAATATGCACGATCGTTCCAGCTAGCACCTTTTACTACACGAGACTTATCTGAAATAAGTGTTGTTTGACCGTAGTTGTAACCTGCATTACTTGCAGAGTCACCATCTAGGTGGTTTACGGCGTATCCTTTTTGGTAGTTACGACGATTCATTAATGAAGAATCAGATTCGGTCTTATAAATGATACGACCTTTGTCATCTCTTAAATTTCCTTCGCCTCTAGAAAAATCTATTTGTTTG
The DNA here is from genome assembly GCA_049418605.1 of Sediminibacterium sp. GTDB lineage: Bacteria > Bacteroidota > Bacteroidia > Chitinophagales > Chitinophagaceae > Sediminibacterium. Next base: position 2,573 of record JBMSJE010000074.1, read on the forward strand.
AATTCGTTACCTCTAAAAATATTGTAATCGTCTCCATCAATAGCTGTCATTGGGCGGTACACATCGGCAACCCACTCACTTACGTTACCGGCCATATTGTATAGTCCGTAACCGTTAGGTGCAAAAGTAACTACTTCGGCAGGGATGGCAGCGTTATCGTTTAATCCACCCGCTACACCCATGTTGTCACCGGCGCCACGCTTGAAGTTAGCAAGCATAGAACCTTGGTAAGAACCTTTTTGTGTAGATCGAACGTTATCGTAACCGTTATTTTTCCAAGCAAAAATTTGCTTGTTAGAAACTAATTCTTCACCGCGTTTGTTGCTCTTAGATTTACGTTGCGGATTGCTCGCGATAAAACCATAGGCAGCATATTCCCACTCAGCTTCTGTTGGAAGGCGGTAGTCACCAAATAAAATACCATCTTCAAAACCTACTTTGGTACGAGGTCTGCCCTGTGCATCTTTTAGAGGATTGCTTTTTTTAGTGGCATCTCTACCAGGTGTTGCTTGGTATTCACCAAGTAAGTAAGCTCTTGTATTAAAGTTATCTTGACCCGCTCCGTTTAATTCTTTTTTGATTTGATTTTTAGGATCTAGGTAGCTGCTTTTCATGAGGGTTAATTCATTTACGCGGTCAGTACGCCAGATACAATAATCGGTGGCTTGTTTCCAGCTCACACCTACAACAGGGAAATTATTGTAAGAAGGGTGACGGAAATAATATTCTACCATTGGCTCGTTGTAAGCAAGTTCTGAACGCCATACCAGCGTATCAGGTAAAGCTTCTCTTACAATAGAGTCCATGCCTGCACCACCAAATACATTGGTGATCCAATATAAATATTCGCGGTAGTGAAGGTTGGTTACTTCTGTTTTGTCAATAAAAAATGAGTTCACGGTAATTCTGCGTTGGATATTATTCCAATCGCCCATTACATCTTCTTGAGCGGCGCCCATGGTAAACGTACCACCTTGAACAAATACAAGACCAGGAGCTGTTTTAATGTCTTTTGGTTTTGGCACATTAAAATTACCCATCGATTTGTCGTTGTAATTCCAGCCGGTAGCCGTTGAAGTTTGCGGCTTTTTCTTAAATGGATTACATGAAACAACAGCACCTGTTAAGGTGGTGAGTAATACTAAATTGCGAACTGTTTTTGTGAACTGCATATGCTTATAAATTCAATAAAAAATTGATTCTAAATTACCTCTGCGAATATATAAGATTTCCGTCAACTTGCGGGGGGTGAAGGGTCTCATCTTGTTACAAAAAGCTTAATATTAGGGGCTTTGGGGTGCTATTTGACCCTATTTTATGATTTTTTTAAGGGAAAGGAGCTGCTGTGGCCTTGTATCAGTAGCTTTGGCTTCAAACTTTATTATACTTGTATTATGGTTACACCTGCGCGCTATATTTGGTTGCTTTTGGGCCTTTTTTGGGCTTTGAGCGGCACCAAAACGGCTATGGCCCAGGGGAGTATATTTGGTAGGGGTGCCTGGGGTAAAGTGGGGGTAACTACACGGGGTGTTTACAAAATTGATATGGCCGCTCTTAATAGTATGGGGCTTGTGCCTACTGGCGGCGTTATTGCTTCTGATAAAATAAGACTTTTTGGAAGTGGCGGTGCTATGTTACCCGAGGCGGTGGGGGCTCCAAGACCTACTGTTTTTAATGAAAATGCATTACTTATCAGTGATGGCGGTGATGGAATTTTAAGTGGCGCAGATTATATTATTTTTTATGCGCCGGGCCCGCATAGATGGCAGTATGATAGTAGTCTTGCAAGTTTTAATTATGTACACAATTTATATTCCGATACGGCATTTTATTTTTTAAATGTAGATGGAAGTGTAGGCGGAAATGCTAAACGCGTTGGTGTTGGCAATGCTGCGTACATGAGTGCTAACGCGGGTTTGCGCGTTACTAGTTTTACAGATAACTGGGTGTATGAAAAAGAAACTACTAATTTATTAGCCTCCGGAAAATTGTGGTTGGGTGATGCATTTTCTGTGGCAACAGGTGGCACTACTTCCCGAAATTATGTGGTGGATATGCCTGGTTTAATTAGTACCGATAGTGTTACACTAAAAATATATGCTGCTGCACGAAGTATTGGGGTACCTGCACAATTTGCAGTGCGCGTTAATAATAATCTGGTGCAAAATATGGGGCTTCCGGCGGTGAGCGGCGGCTTTTTAGATACCTATGCCAGTTATGTTGTTGCTCCATCCAAATTTTTAGCTAACTCAGGTACGCTGCAACTTAATCTAGTATTTAGTGCAGGTGGCGGAGGTAGTGGTGTAGGTTTTGGGGCCGAAGGTTTTTTAGATAAAATAGAATGCACGGCTAATAAAGCATTAAGTATGGGTAGTGCGAGTAGTGGCGTTGGTGGAGGGCTGCCGGGCAGTGCTGTTGGCGGCGCGCTTTTTTTTAGAAGCGCAGCTCATGCGCAGTTTGGACATGCTGCGTTTGTTGTAAATGGTGGTGGTGTTTCTAATTTTGCAAATACAACGGTGCTGGATGTAACGGATATTAGTGCACCAGTAAAAATGGAAGGAAGTTTTAGCGGAGGTGCTTCGTCCGATTTTATTTTTAATAACGATATACGTTTAGCGCGCGAGTATGTGGCGTTTACGCCATCACAAATTTTAGTGCCCGCATCATTTAGTGCAGCGCCTAATAATAATTTGCATGGGTTAGCACTTGATACGGCCGCTAATTATTTAATTATTACGCATCCAAGTTTAGTTACTGCGGCTAATAAATTAGCAGCTTTTCATACTTCGCAAAAAGAAGGTATTAAACCACTGGTGCTCACTACAACGCAGCTGTATCAAGCATTTGGGAGTGGCTCGCCGGATCCAACAGCTATTAGAGATGGTATTGCATGTTTTGCGCGTGCTTATGGTGCGGTGGGAAGTAGCGCGGGAGTTACCGGCGGATCAAGTGCGCAAAAAGAATTTTATGTGTTATTACTTGGTGCGTCTAGTTACGATACAAAAAACCGTATTGCTAATAATATAAATTTAGTGCCGGGTTATCAGTCAAGTGCATCACTGGATCCATTAAGTAGTTATACAAGTGATGATTATTTTGCGCTGCTGGACAGCAGCGCAAACATTAACATAGAGCCACTGCTCACTAGTATTCATGCAACTAATACACAAGTAAACATAGGTCGTATTCCAGCAAAAAATGTGAGCGAGGCAAACACCGTTATTGATAAAATTATTAACTACCATAGTGCTGCAAGCCAGGGCCCATGGCGGTTACAGCAGCGTTTTATTGCTGATGATAGAGACTATAATTTGCACTTGCAAGACGCCGAAGCAGTATCTGGTGCGGCGCAAAAAGCAAACCCTTTATTTAACCAGCAAAAAATGTATTTAGATGCGTATCCGCTGGTGAGTGGTAGTGGAGGTGGTAGGTATCCCGCCGTTAATGAAGCGCTGGTGAATGCATTTAATAGTGGATCACTTGTAATTAATTATAGTGGGCATGGTAATTATTTACGCCTCGCCGACGAAGCTATTTTTAGCAGTACCGAAATTCCATTAATTAATAACGCAAATAAATTACCTCTTGTTATTACAGCTAGTTGTGATTTTTATCCATACGACGATCCTACCAAAAAATCTTTGGGGCAGCAGTTGTTGTTTGGAGCGGGAAGCGGAGGTGTTGGTGTTGGCGGCGCTAATGCTGGTGCTAGTGGCTCGATTGCGCTACTCACTACGCCGCGTTTAGTATTTGCGTACAGTAATAAAATTATCAACGAAAATTATTTTGTTGCAGCACATAAGCCGGATGCAAATACCGGATTACTGCCTACACTTGGCGAAGCCGTTAGAACCGCTAAAAACCTTACGGTGCAGCAGTCTCGCGATTTTATCAATGCCAGAAAATTTGCCCTCTTAGGCGACCCTGCCATGCGCCTTGCCTATCCTAAAAATAATATTGTTTTGGATAGTGTAAATAGTAAAGTTATTGGCGCAAATGATACGTTACAATCTGGTAAGCTGTATACATTTAAGGGGAGCGTTATGGCGCCGCGCAGCGGCGCCATAACGAGCATAGCCAGCAATTTCAACGGCACCCTCTATTTCACCCTCTACGATAAACAAATTACGCGCACCACTTTACAAAACGACCCGGCTACGGCGGCGGCAAACTATCAAGCGCAGGAAAATATTTTGTACGCGGGGCTAGTGAGCGTAGCGAACGGGAAGTTTACGGTTTCGTTTGTGCTTCCATTAGATATTAGTTATGCGCCGGGCAAAGCAAAAATTAGCATGTATGCGCAGCAAACTATCAACACAGCACTTCAAAACTTACCTGATGCAGCAGGGGTAGACACTAGTTTTTATACCATGGGGAGTGGTGCAGTCATCACAGATAAAGTGGGTCCTGTCATTGAACTATTTTTAAACGATTATAATTTTAAAAATGGCGGTCTCACACATTCGGATCCGGTGTTACTTATCAATTTGCAAGATGTTTCGGGAATCAATACTTCTAGCAGCGCCATTGGGCATGATATTATTGTAACACTGGATAATAACCCGGCTACTACACGCACCCTTAATTCATTTTACCAGGCCAATATAAATACCTACCAGTATGGTACGGTTAGGTATCAGCTTCCTACATTAACGCCAGGGCCACACAGTTTACAAGTGAGGGCTTGGGATAATGTCAATAATTCAAATACCAGAACATTAGGATTTACGGTGGCCACAACAGC
>JBMSJE010000075.1:0-7148 GCA_049418605.1 Sediminibacterium sp.
GATCTACTCTGAATATTTTCCTCGGCAAGTGAAAAAGGCAAGCCATTAAAAATGGGATCTAGTGTTTCTAAAAATGAACGGTATACATTTTTAATAGGCACTATATGGTATGGATTATTTAAATTTTTACTGAGTAAAACAGCGTCTTCGACCGAGTGCTCAGTAGAAAATTCGGAAGGCATGAGCACTGCTAATATATTTTGTGCACCTAGCGCATCCGTAGCGGCAGCAAGGGTTACAGCCGAATCTATACCGCCAGAAGAACCTAATATGGCTTTGGTAAAACCCATTTTTGTAAAGTAATCTCGTATACCTAAAACGAGTGCCTGATATATTTGATCGATATTTAAATCTGGTAAAAGGGTGGCTGGATTTAATTCTTTACTAGGGACACGACTTGCTGGTTCTAATATAGGTTCCTTAATCGTACCATCATCATTGCAAGTGTAAAAAGAAAGTTCAGATCTAAACATGGGTAGCGCACCACATAAATTAGCATTTTTATCAAATGCATAAGAGCCTCCATCAAAAACAATTTCTGTTTGACTGCCTACAGCGTTGCAATAAAAAAGTGGAATTTTATATTTTAATACATTGGCCTTAATCGTTGCTTTTCTGTCTTCGTCGTGGGTATAATCGAATGGTGAAGCACTTAAATTGAGCATGATATCTGGAGACTGCTTCATCAGTTCATCCATCGGACAAATGGTATAAAGTGGGTTGTCTCCGAGGTTCCAAATGTCTTCGCAAATGGTAACGGCTAATTTTTTCCCTTTAAATGGGATTACTTCCCAACTCCTGGCTGCTTCGAAATACCTGTTTTCATCAAACACATCGTAGGTAGGTAGTAGGGTTTTGTGTATTTCAGCTACAATTTTTTGTTCGTATAAGAAAAAGGCGGCGTTAAATAAATCTTTGCCTTTTTTACCCGGATTACGCGCTGGACTACCAATGAGAACGCCAATGGTATCGGCTGCTTTTCTAATGGTATCAATGCTTTCGTAGCATTTGGTTATAAAATCATCAAACTCAACAAAGTCGCGCGCTGGGTAGCCGCAAACACTCATTTCACTAAATAAAATAAGATCGGCGCCTTCTTTTTTGGCAAGCTCAATAGCACAGAGCATTTTCTCTGTGTTTTCTTCAAAGTTTCCAATGGTGTAGTTCTGTTGCGCGATACTTATTTTCATAGCGATAACTGCGGTGGCTGCAAAGGTCAGTAACTTTTACATACCAAATGCCACCTATTTCATTTAAATCTTGTTTATTTTTTAACGAATTTAAGTAACATCTTTGCGTCAAATTTATTGCATGACCAAGTTTTTATCTGCCGCTGCTATTGTTATTTTAATGGGCTGTAATTCGTTTCAAAAAACACCAGACATTAGTAGTATTGAAGTGCCACTTACAACGGTCCGGTTTGAACAAGATTTTTTTGGAATCGATACCCTTCGGTTGGATGTTTCTTTGCAAAAACTAGCTGGAAAACAACCATTATTCACACAAGATTTTTTATATAATATTTTGGCAACTACGCCAGAAACAGCAGCGAAAGATGTCCCTCAATTTATAAATGCCTACCAAGCATTGTACAAACAAACTACTATTAAATACGCATCTCTTGCAAAACAAGAGGCTGCTATAAAACAAGGTTTGCGTTATGTAAAGTATTATTTTCCGGATTACAAATTGCCCACCAAACTCATCACATTTATTGGACCCATCAATAGTTTCGGAAATATCATTACCATTGATGCGCTCGCAATTGGACTTCAAATGTACCTCGGTAAAAATGATCCTATTTATTTATCTGAAGAAGGCCAAAGCCTCTATCCTATATATGTTTCAAGGCGTTTTGAACCTGAATATATGGCTACCAATTGCATGAAAAATATTCGTGATGATATGTTCCCTTTACAAGACGCAGGTGCACCTTTATGTGAGCAAATGGTAGAAGCAGGAAAGCGTTTGTATTTTTTAAAACAAGTGCTTCCAAGCGAACAGGATAGTATTGTTACTGGTTACACGGCTGCACAACTAGAAGGTTGTTACAAAAGTGAAAAAGATATCTGGTCATTTTTTGTTCAAAATAATTTGCTCTATCAAAAAGATCCATCTTTAATTGGTGACTATATGCAGGATGGACCTAACACCGCGGTTTTTGGCGATGCATCTCCCGGATTTATTGGGCAGTTTGTTGGGTATAGAATTGTAGAAGCATGGCTTCAAAAAAATAAAGCATTGCCTCTTGATAAAGTGATGCGAACGCCTGCAAAAATTATTTTTGAACAGGCCAAATACAAGCCCTAGAAATAGACCCTAAAAAGGAGTAAATCAGTTTAATTTAGATGGCACAATCAGGTCAAAGGCGGGAATGGTAACCGTAAACAAGGTTTTATTGTTTTCGTTTTCCATTTCATAATTACCCTGCATACGCCCAAGTTCCGATTTTAAGTTGCAGCCGCTGATGTATTGGTAACGGTCGGAAGGTTTGATAATGGGTTGAATACCAATAACCCCTTCGCCATCCACTACCTTATGTTCTCCGCAGCTATCAAATATTTCCCAGTGCCTGCGCAGCAGTTTAACATTAAAATGGTTGTGGTTTTCGATGGTAATGCGGTAGGCAAACATGAATTCATTGGAAACGGCGTTGCTATAGTCCGATTGGTAGAAAGTTTCTACACTTATTTCGATGCCTTCGGAAATCATGGATGTCATAGTTGGCCGCTTTAAGGTAAAAGTAAGGTTTCGGTTATAATTGGGCAAATAAACGGGCTTTTTGGGGGTGCTCAATCTCTTTTTTCCTTAATTTCGAGCCTTAATTAAAAGCGCAACCGAATCTTATGGCTGAAGTGATTTTAATGCCCCGCTTAAGTGATACAATGACCGAAGGTGTTATTGCAGCTTGGCACAAAAATGTGGGCGATGCGGTGAAAAAAGGTGATTTATTAGCTGAAATCGAAACAGATAAAGCAACTATGGAGCTTGAAAGCTACCAAGAGGGTGTTTTATTGCATATAGGTACAACAAAAGGAGGCAAATTGCAGGTTAATGATTTGCTTGCCATTATTGGTAAGGCTGGTGAAGATGTTGCTTCATTAATTGCTTCTGTAAGTGCGGGTGCACCAGCGCCTGCTACTGAGCCTGCACCAGCTGCAAATGCTTCGCCTGCTGCGGTTCCCGCTGCAAGTGCATCGGTTGACGTGGCTGCCATGGAAGAAGTGGTGCTTATGCCACGTTTAAGCGATACCATGACCGAAGGTGTAATTGCTGGTTGGCAAAAAAATGTAGGTGACACTGTAAAAAAAGGAGACGTGTTAGCGGATATCGAAACCGATAAAGCAACCATGGAACTCGAAAGTTATAAAGATGGTATTTTATTGTACCAAGGTGCAAAAGCGGGAGAGAAAATTTTAGTGAACGATTTACTTTGCGTGATTGGTGCTGCTGGTACAAATATTGATGCAATTGTTGCCGCTGTAAAAAGTGGTGCGGGTGCAACTGCTGCAAGCCCTGCTGCTGCAAGTGCTTCACCTGCCTCAGCTCCTTCAACGCCAGCGCCTGCCTCTGCTGCACCTGCTGTTCAGGCCGTTGTAAATGAAGGTCGAATTTTTGCAAGCCCACTTGCCAAAAAAATGGCAGAAGAGCGTGGCATTGATTTAAAATATGTAAAAGGTACAGGCGATAATGGACGTATCACCAAATTTGATATAGACGGATATACCCCAGCATCTGCTTCTACAGCTGCTCCTGCAACTGCTTACACCTCTGCTCCAGCAGCTCAAGCTGCACCATTGGGAGTTGTGAGTTTTGAAGATCAGCCGGTTTCTCAAATGCGTAAAACAATTGCGCGCCGCTTAAGCGAAAGTTTATTTACAGCGCCGCATTTTTACATCACGATGAGTATTGATATGGACGCAGCTGTTGCAGCGCGCGCAAAAATCAATGAAGTGGCGCCTGTAAAAATTAGTTTTAATGATATGGTTGTTAAAGCAACAGCACTTTCATTAAAACAACATCCAAAAATTAATAGCAGCTGGCTTGGTGATTCTATTCGTACCAACCATCATGTAAATATTGGTATTGCCGTAGCAGTAGACGAAGGTTTACTAGTTCCTGTAGTACGTTTTGCAGACACCAAAACACTCAGTGAAATTGGTGTTGCTGTAAAAGGCTTTGCACAAAAAGCAAAAGATAAAAAATTACAACCTTCAGATTGGGAAGGCAGCACATTTACTATTTCTAACTTAGGCATGTTTGGCGTAGACGAGTTTACGGCCATCATCAATCCTCCAGATGCATGTATACTTGCAGTGGGTGGTATTGCACAAGTACCTGTTGTAAAAAATGGACAAGTAGTGCCTGGTAACATAATGAAAGTAACCCTTAGCTGTGACCACCGTGTTGTGGATGGAGCAGCCGGAGCGGCTTTCTTACAAACGCTTAAATCTCTCTTAGAAGAGCCTTTAAGAATGCTTGTGTAACTGTTTCAGCATTTATTTAATCCATATCACATCCAATGGGAGCACCTGGTGCAATTTCTTTGTGCTTGGGTAAACTTATTTCTTTCGGGTGCTCTATACGTTCTATCAAATACGCGTAATGCGTTTTGTATTGGTTTGATTTTATTTGTTCCCCAGCCCATTTTTTTAGTGCGTTTAATTTTTCATGGCATATAGATTTTACCATGTAATTACTTTGGTCTGATTGCGATACACCTAAAAGCCAGGTTACGACCATTTGTTGCGTTTGTAATCCTACTGCTTCCTGTAAGCCCTTGCCTAATGGTTTTTGATAGGTTTCTGCAACTACTGCATCGATGAGTTCTGCAAAGCCAATGCCTTCACCTCTCGCTTTATTGATGGTTAAACGGTTGGCTCTTTCTGGATTAAATAAAAATGCGAGTTCAAAATCTGCGAGTGCTTCTGCAGCAGCTAGTGGATCAAAACTCATGCCTGTTCTTTTGGCAAATAGTTCACCACTATAATACAAAGGAGGTCTTGGTGGAATTTGCGCAACAATAAATTCTGGTAATGTTAATGTAGTTGGCGATAAGCAAGCTACGGCAGCAGCCAATGCTTTTTGTTGCAAGGCAGCAGGAACAAAGCTTGGTTTTTTTTGTTCGTCACCTCTTGTGCTATAACTATAATCGATACCACCAATTAATTTACAAACTGCTTCTAATTGATAACGGTGGTAATTGTATACAGGCACAAGAACGTCTTCGAGTGTAGCAAGTGGTGCGCCAACTCTAATTGTATTTTCAGAAAAATGGCTCAGGGCTTTTTCTCTAACAGCAAGCGTATTTTTTAATCCTACAGTGGCGTCTTTTTCATTGTCCCATAAATGCGCATTGGGGTGAAAGCCGCTCGCAGCGCGTGCGTCCGCATCTGCAATAAATAAAAGCCCTTGCTTTGTATTTTCGGCTAATAAATTTTGAAGTGCTTTTGTTTCATCGGTATTTTTTTCAAAATCTTGGTATCCATACATGATGGCTCTTTTGTCCCAGGCTCCAATTTCGTTGGTATACACTTTTGAAAAATCTATTGCTCCTTTTTCATTCACAAAAATATTTGGATGCGGATAATCCATTACAGATGCTCTATCGTTATAACTAGAAGCATAGTTGTGTTGTAAGCCAAGGGTGTGTCCAATTTCGTGTGCAGAGAGTTGACGCAAACGCTGAAGCGCCGCTTCTTTCATGGTGGCTGGAACAGGCTTTCCAGTTTCGTAAGGTGCGAGTAATCCTGTAAATATTAAATAGTCTTGTCTAACCCGGAGTGACCCAAGTGTTACTTGACCTTTAATAATTTCTCCGGTGCGCGGATCTGTTACTGTAGCGCCATAGCTCCATCCTCTGGTAGAACGGTGCACCCAATTAATCATGTTGTACCTGATATCCATGGGATCGCAACTATCTGGAAGCACTTTTACAATAAATGCATTTTTGTAGCCCGCTGCTTCAAAAGCTTGATTCCACCAGCGGCCGCCTTCTAACAGCGCAGATCTAATAGGTTCTGGTGTGCCGTTGTCTAAATAATAAACAATAGGAGTAACGGGTTCGCTAACCTTTGCAGCAGGATCTTTTTTAGCGAGTCGATGCCTAGCTATAAATTTTTGATCGATGGGGGTTGTAAAGTCAGAACTGTAATCGAAATAAGAGATGCCAAAATATCCGCTTCTAACATCATATTTTCTTGGTTTGTACTGATTATCAGGAAGTTGAACAAAAGAATAATGCATGCGAAGCGTGATGGCTTCTGGCGAAGGTGTTACCGCTGTTACAAATTTTCCAGCGTCGGAACCGCCTGTAAACGTAATGCTCGCTTCAAATTCTGAATTGAGCGGAAAATTTTTTGTGTTACTAAAATACATCGCAGAGCGTGGTTCGTTAAACGAATACATTCCCTGACGCATGGCTTTAATTTTATCTGCTGCACCATGTGTATCTTTCACAAAAAAGGAAGTGGCATCCACTAATAAATGACCGGCCTGTTCTTCTTCGATAACAAAAGAGCCAATGGTAGAACTTGCAAAAGATTCTTTTACGGCTCTTTTTTCGTTTTTATCGGCGCTACTGGCACGGTAGTCGTAATTGGGTTGCACCAGTAATAATTTTTTACCAACGCGCTCAAAAAATACAATTTTAGTATCTCCAATTTGTCCTCGGTCTAGTCCAATATCATTAGACCCTAAACCAGCCGGCAGTGAATGAACAAATAAAAATTCTTGTCCTAACTTATCAATGTCTAACCATATTTTTCCAGTGGTTTCGTCAATAAAAAAAGTGAAAAATCCAGATTGACGCTTCATGTTTTTTGTTTTCTCAAAAACAATATTTACTGTTTGTGCAAATACAAACGAAGGAATGACAAGAATGATTAAAAAAAGAAAACGGCGCATAGTTTTATTTTTTGAGTTTTAATAACTAAAAGATGCTGTGCTTTAAAGGTAGTAATAAAAAATCCTGTTACGAATTGTAACAGGATTTTTTATGATGCGAACGAGCGTTCGAATATTCATTTAAGCGTTTGGCGTTTCTGTTGTTGCCGGCGCTTCAAAAAGCGTAGGGGCTACAACTGGCGCTGGGGCTGCAACAGGAGCGGCTACTTTTTTAGGTGCTACTTTTTTTGCTGCTTTTTTAG
>JBMSJE010000076.1:0-6922 GCA_049418605.1 Sediminibacterium sp.
TTTAATAAGTTTTTACCAGAAAAAAACTTTTTTAAAAATCATCCAACATTTTATGCGCTTGTAAAAAATAAAAGACAACCCACACAACTTTGTTTATCCAACGATACGGTGTACCAAATTATTAAAGATTCTGTAGCTGCGTTTTTTAATCGCAGACCCACAGCCACTGTTTTATCTGTGAGTCAGGATGATAACACCCAGTATTGTACTTGTGATAAATGCGCAGCCATTGATGCTTATGAAGGATCTCCTTCTGGAACCATGATAACCCTTGTAAACCGCATAGCCAAAGACTTTCCGAATAAAACAATTGCAACGCTTGCGTATCAGTACACTAGAAAAGCACCACTGCATATCAAACCAGAAAAAAATGTTTTAGTGACACTTTGTTCGATAGAGTGTGATAGAAGCGCTCCTATTGCAGAGAAATGTAAAGATTTTGAATCAGACCTGAAAGCATGGGGCGCTATCGGTGCAACCATTCAAATTTGGGATTACACCACACAGTTCACTAATTTTTTGGCACCCTTTCCAAATTTAGAAACATTACAACCTAACATTAATTTATTTGTAGACAATAATGCCAATTGGATTTTTGAACAACATAGTCATAATCCTTCAGAATTTTTTGAACTCCGCAGTTGGTTGCTTTCAAAATTTTTATGGAATCCAAAAGCGAACTATAATTCCTTACTTCAAGAATTTGCAAAAAATTATTATGGAGTAGCATCTCCCTATATTGTTAAGTATTTAAATGATTTACATGCTGCAATAAAAGAAACCCCTAAATTTTATTTGTTCTTATATGGTGATCCTGCACAAGGCTTTGAATCATGGTTAAGTGAGCAAAAATTAAAGCAGTACAATAGTTTATTTGATAGTGCTTTACAAGTTACAATGGGTAATGCTGCCTTACAAGCACGGGTCAATGAAGCGCGTATTGGTCTTGATTTTGCCACACTTGAATTTTACCGTTTAAACAAGTCAGGATTTCCGCTTTCGGATGTACAAAATATCAATAAACGTATTGCTAGGTTTACAACCGCCACAAATGCGCAGGGTATTAAAATCATTAATGAAATGGGCTTACCCTTAACCGATTATTTACAAGGGTATCAAAAATTAGTCGCTAATTCCAAAGAGGTTAATTTGGCCAAAAACGCTAAGGTAAACCTTGCCATAAAGCCGGTAAAATATGCCAAAGAAGACCCGCAAGCCCTTACAGATGGGGCATTTGGAGGTTGGAGCTTTTATGCCAACTGGCTAGGGTTTTTAGATGATATGAAAGCGACCATCGACCTAGGGTCAGTTACCAATTTCTCTCAGGTTTCAGTCTCTTTTTTACAGGTTACCAACCATGTGGTTTTTTTTCCAACAGCAGTTACCTTTGAAGCCTCAGAAGACGGCACCAACTATACAGCTATCCAAACAGTAGAGAATGTATTTCCACTGGTAAAAACCAGCAAGGTCAATGACATACAAGTTTTTGCAACTGCTTCAAAAAGCCAAAAGGCGCGGTTTATTAGGGTTACCGGTAAAAATATGAAGTCGCCACCTTATTGGCATCACGCGGCGGGTACGGGTGCTTGGATTTTTGCAGATGAGATTGTGGTGAAGTAAACGATTATGCCGGAATATTAATAACTTGAAGGCCTAAATTTATCGCTATGAAAAAATTTGGCCTCCTCATTTTTCTATTCGCATTTGTAGGTACTATACAAGCGCAAAAAATATTTGCTGTAGACTATGCTTCGCAAGCAGATGTTAAAGTTTTTGTTGTTAAATATGAAAGCCAAGCGGATCTAAAAGTGTACAAAGTTAAATATGAAAGTCAGGCCGGCGATAATAACGGCAAATGGTTTTTTACATCCTTTGCTTCAAAATCAAAAAAGAAAATCTTTTTTGTTGAGTATGAAAGCCAAGCAGATGTCAAAATATATTTTGTTGACTACGAAAGTCAGGCCGGCTGGCGTAATAGTGCCAAGCGTTATTTATTTTATTAATTCCTCATCAAATATCTCCTATGTTTTCAAAGTATTTAGTGGGTGCATTTGCATCTATCATTGCGTTTACACCTCAAATGCATGCACAAAAAAAAGTAGTTTCAAAAACACCTGTTGTTACAACTGTCGAAGAAAATTTAGTGCCTTCACACTTTAATAATTTGTTGTGGCGAAACATTGGTCCACTTCGTGGTGGCAGGTCTGTAACAGCAACAGGTGTAGTGCAAAATCAATTAACCTATTACATGGGCACCACAGGTGGTGGCGTATGGAAAACGGAAGATGCTGGACAAACATGGAATAATATATCTGATGGATTTTTTAAAACAGGAAGTGTAGGCGCTGTCGCTGTTGCAGAGTCAGACCCTAATGTGGTATATGTTGGCATGGGCGAACATGCGCCTAGGGGCGTGATGAGCTCTTATGGGGATGGTGTTTATAAATCTACAGATGCTGGAAAAACATGGCATCATATGGGACTTGAATTAACGCGTCAAATATCTTGGATACGCATTGATCCTTCCAATCCCGATATTGTATATGTAGCTGCACAAGGTGCAACGCACGGACCTTCTGCAGATCGTGGCGTGTATAAATCTACAGACGGCGGTGTGCATTGGACGAAAGTTTTATTTGTTGACAACAACACAGGTTGTGCTGATTTAGCGATGGACATGACTAACCCGCGTATTTTATATGCTGCCATGTGGGAATACCAAAGATTACCTTGGGAAATTAAAAGTGGTGGACCAGGTAGTGGTTTGTACAAATCAACTGATGCTGGACTTACTTGGAATAAAATTGAAAAGGGATTACCTGCTGAATTAGGAAAAATGAGTGTTTCTGTTTCGAGAGCAAATCCTGAAAAAGTATATGCACTTGTTGAAAGTGATACCGAATATGAATTGGGTGGACTCTTTGTTTCTAATGATGCAGGAAAAAATTGGAATCGAATTAGTAAAGACCACCGCTTAACACAGCGCGCTTGGTATTATATCGAAGTGTTTGCTGACCCTACTAACGAAAACGTTGTGTATGTATTAAATTCTCCGGGATTACGCTCTGCTGATGGTGGAAAAACATGGACCAACATGGGTGGAACCCATGGCGACTATCACCAACTTTGGATTCATCCAAAAAATAGCAGCAATATGATTGTTGCCAATGATGGTGGTGCTGCTGTAACATTTAATACCGGTAAAGTTTGGTCTACCCAGGCCAACCAACCTACTTCCCAAATTTATCGTGTCAATGCGGATCATTTATTTCCTTATAATTTATACGGCGGCCAACAAGACAATAGTTCTATCAAAATGGCAAGCAGCGTAACTAATGGTTACCGTATTTCGGATAAGGACTGGACAAGTACCGCAGGTGGTGAATCTGCTTTTGTTGCATTCGATCCAAACAATCCGGTCATTTCCATGGGAGGATCTTATCAAGGTACCATCGAAGCGTATAATAACGTTACCAAAGAAGGCGTGAATATTATGGAACATCCCGTGCAGTACCAAGCGCTTCAGCCAAAAGATATGAAGTACCGATTTAATTGGAACGCACCTATTGTGTATGATCCATTAGAGCCAGGCGCTTATTATCATGCTGGCAATATTTTATTTAAAACTACTGACTTGGGTATCACCTGGAAAGCCGTTTCGCCAGATTTAACCAGACATGATACCACCAAAATGGGTATTAGTGGTGTGCCTTATACCAATGAAGGCGCAGGCGGAGAAAACTATTGTACCATTAGTTATGTTGCATTATCTGAAAATGAAAAAGGTGTTATCTATACAGGAAGCGATGATGGACTAGTATACCTAACAAAAGATGGCGGCAACAATTGGACAAATATTACCCCAAAAAATTTAGATGAATCATTGATTAATGCAATTGATGTTTCTAGTGTTAACAAGGGCACTGCATATATCGCCGTTAATAAACATAAGGTAAATGACTTCACGCCTATTATTTATAAGACCACAGATTATGGTGTTTCTTGGAAACAAATCTCGAACGGAATACCTTATGGTGCTTTTGTAAAAGTGGTAAGAGAAGATCCTGCAAATCCTAAAATTTTATACGCAGGAACCGAAACAGGATTTTATATTTCATATAATGGTGGCGACAATTGGAAGCAACTCCAATTGAATTTACCGGTGGTTCCAATTACAGATTTAAAAGTGCATGAAAATCATTTGCTCGCTTCTACACAGGGTAGGGCATTTTGGATTTTAGATGACCTAGAACCTATTAGACAGTACAGCAAAGACACGGTTTCCAACAAATTATTTGCGGTATCCAATGTGCACCGAATTTCTGGTGGTAGTGTTTTAGATGATGGTAATTTGACAGATAAAAACGGCAAACCTATTAATACAATAGGAGCCAATCAAGCAAGCGGCGCCGTAATTTATTACATCCTACATATAGCAGATACTGCTGCCAAAAAAGCAAAACTTGTTTTTTCTGAAGCGCGCGGAAAAGTTATTAGGACTTTTTATGCAAACGCACCGAATAATAAAACAAGCAATAATAAAAATGAAAATGATCCTGAATTATCAGTAAAACCTGGTTTAAACCGTTTTGTTTGGGATTTACGTGAGGAATCTATCGCATCTATTCCAGGCGTATTTATAGAAGGAAGTTATGATGGTGCACGTGTGGTTCCTGGTATGTATAAGGCCTCACTTCATCTAGACTCAACTATTTATGAAAAAACCTTTCAAGTGCTTGCAGATCCACGAATTAAAGCTTCTCCCGCAGATTATGAAAAGCAGGCTAACCTTTTGCAAAATATTGCAACAGATGTGAATGATATTCATGTCTCGGTTGTGCGCATGCGTAATTTGCAACAACAATTAGCTGGAATCGTTGAACGTATTGAAAATAAAGAAGTGTATAAAAGCATCCTTTCCTTTGCCGATTCTATTAAAACTAAAATAGACGAGTGGGAAGAAAAGCTCATTCAAACAAAGTCTGAATCAAATGACGATGTGATCAATTTTGTAAACAAGCTTACTGCTAATTATATCTTTTTAAGGGGTGAGCTTGATACAAATACACCACATGTTACACTTGGTCATGTACAAAGATTCAAGGAATTAAATGACGAATGGCGTATCTATAAAGCCGAGCTCAACGCTATACTTGAAAACGATATTAAATTATTTAATGAAAAATGTAAAGCGTTGGAACTCCCACACACTTCTCTTATTGATTAATAGTGCCACTAGCCCATTTAAGTCCGTAATAAGATTTTATAATTTTGAACTGCAGAGAAATAAGTTTCTCTGCAGTTTCAATTACTTTATTTTCTCTAGCATTTACAACAAATAAGTTACTATCCCCATTGTAAAACTTAATGAGCTCACCTTTAAGTAAGGTATTGGTATTGTTGTTAATGACAAACTGTGTTTCCAACTGATTTTTTAGGAAAAAGTTTTCGTTGCTATAAGTTTTAACCTTGTTTTGGACCTCAATCTTTTTAGCTGCAAAAGCTAAGTTTGTTTCTTCAATTTTTAGTTTTGCTTTTCTGTATTCACCACGTCCTTCTCTCAAAAACAAAGGCATTTTAAAATCTACCCCAAACTTATAGTTGTTCTGGTAAAATTGAGCACCAGCGTCTTTAAAGACGTTATAGTTTTGGTTTAAAATGTTTGACTTAACATTTAACATAGGAAGTAGCGATTGAAATTTTAATTTCTTTTCAATGAGTAAGTTGTTAATCTTATACTCATAAGCACGTACTTCTGGGTTTTGTAAAATGGATAAACTAATTAAGTCTCCAATGGCACTCTCCATCGATATTTTTTTGCTATCGAGTGTGTCTGGAATCATAGTAGGGCTCAATTGTAAGGCGCTATCCTGATTGTCCCATATAAAATAAGATAATTCGATTCCTGCGTTTGTAAAAAGTAAATCAGCGTCGTTTTCTAAAATTTTTAATTGCTGTAATTGTGTAAGTGCTTCGAGTGTATCTAGTGATGCTCTTTCTCCGTTGTTAAAAGCAATTTTTGTGATATTAAATCTATTAGTAGATGTAACAACAAACTGATTGTATAATTTTAATAATTGATACTGTGCTGCCCACTTCCAATATTGTAAACTGGCGTCTAATAGAAGATTGTTCACAATCGATTGTTTCTCCTGCTCACTAGCTAGTATTAAGTTTTTTGCTTGTAAAACAGCAGCTCTGCGCTTATCAATTACTAAGTTTTTAAGTACAGGTACGCTGATGCCTAGGTAGCTGCTCTGTCCTTTCGAGACTTCACTATTTAAAAATTGCCCTTTGTTACTTTCAATACCCGTGCTAATATCTATACCAGCCCAAGTAGGAATTTTTAACTCTGTATTTTGATAATTGAAATAGTTTTTGCCATCAAAAGTTTTCATGTCAGACTGAAAACCAATAGTGGGGTCAAAGTTAGACCGAGCAATCAACGCATCGGCGTTTGCTTTGTCAACAACAATGGTTGCTTGCTTACTTAGGGGGTGATTTTTTTTAACTTGATTAATAAACTCGTTATAGGTAAGTTGTTGCCCAAATGCCTTTGCGCATATAAATAACAGGAATATTATTTGTTTTAAATACCTCATTTATTCGACTTTTCAACTTGTGCTTGATAATATTCTGGCGGAAATCCGTTAATGTTTCGCCATAGCTCATATCCAATACTAACATCTTTTAAAAGTGCGATACCATTGGCACCGCCTCCAAATTTTAATTGTTTTGGCCATGGGTTATCCCTAGAATCTTCGGATACCAAAACCCTGAATTTTCCATTTTCGCTGATACCATTTTCAATGACAGTAATGACGCCACCAAATGTACCATAGGAACTGTTGGGCCATCCACTAAACACAATGGCCGGAAATCCATCAAAAATAAATCGTACTTTCTGGCCTTTACTAATAAG
>JBMSJE010000077.1:0-6888 GCA_049418605.1 Sediminibacterium sp.
GGAAAAGCGTCCACACCTGCGCTTTGCATGGCTTGCAGTTTTTCTCTACGAATGATTTCTTGTTCACTTAAATGTGGCTGACTCATATCTATAAGAATTTAATGGCGCAGTAGATTCCTTATTTGCTAATCCATTACTGCGCGCTGCGAAATTAAGACATGCAGCTCGTTTCCCAAAAAGAACTAAGGGCCTTGTTTATTATAATAATTGGTATAGAATTTCTTTCTGACCCATTTCAATCATATCACCAGGCTGCATGTTTGCAATAGATAGTTTACCAATGCTATACCTTATAAGCCTAAGGGTAGGAAACCCAACGGCAGCAGTCATTTTACGAACCTGTCTGTTTTTTCCTTCCGTCAAAGACAAATGAATCCATGGCGCTGGAATTTCTTTTCTAAATCTGATGGGTGGATTTCTAGGAGGGACCACAGGATCTATTTCAAAAATGGCCGCGCGCGCAGGTTTGGTGAGATAGGGTTTTCCATCTAATTGAATGGTAACACCAGCCTCTAAATGCCTAACCGCTTCTGTGGTAATGGAACCATCTACTTGTGCATAGTAAGTACGCTGATGTGCAAAATTAGGATGTAATAATTGATGATTTAAAGAAGTATCGTTTGTTAAAATAAGTAAGCCTTCACTATCTGCATCAAGCCTGCCAACAGGGTATACATCCTTTGGTACATCAAAGTAATTGGCTAATGTTTCTTTATTTTCGATGGGCGAAAACTGAGAAGCAACAAGGTATGGTTTGTAAATAATAAAGTACTGATTCATGTATAAAACAAAAGTCTCGCAGAAGCGAGACTTTATATATGGATGGGTTAGTAAGTACAGGGAAATAAATTTCCCTACCACAATATTAAAAATACTTTTAGATGATTCAATATTATTTGTGAACAATTTTATTAACATTTTAGAATCAAATGGGTATACTGCATCAAAAGGTAGCATGCTAAATACATTTTAGCGTTTAGTGCTTATGCGTATGGTAGCTTACCTTTACATCCAATTAAAACATCCTGTATGAAGTTTCCAAATCCTGTTTTAGTGAGTCGTATAGCCGAATTAATTGGCGCTACTGTAATTGGTGATGCACATGCAACTGTGCTTGGTATCAATGAAATTCATGTGGTAGAACCTGGAGATTTGGTATTTGTAGACCATCCAAAATATTATGACACCTGCCTGAATAGTGCAGCGAGTTTTATCATCATCAATACATCAGATGTTACTATTCCAGTAGGAAAAACAATACTTGTAACAAAAGATCCATTTGAATCTTACCTCGCCATTATTGCTCATTTTAATCCGGTGCTTAAAGCCACAGAACCCATAGCAGCAAGCGCTTTCATAGGAGAAGGTACCTATATTATGCCGCAGGTTTTTATTGGCAATCATGTTCGAATTGGAAAAAATTGTAGAATTTATCCGGGTGTTTGCATATTAGATAACACCGTTATTGGAGATGATGTTGTGATTCAAGCAGGGAGTGTTATTGGTAGCGATGCATTTTATTATAACACCAAAAAAAATAGGGAGCAGTGGTTTAAAAGAATGGAAAGTTGTGGCTCTGTGGTGCTTGAAGATGGCGTAGAAATTGGTGCCAACTGTACTATCGATAGAGGCGTTACTGCCATCACAAAAATTGGTGCAGGCACTAAAATAGACAACGGAGTACATATAGGTCATGATACTATTATTGGAAAAAATTGTTTGCTTGCGGCGCAAGTTGGAATCGCAGGTGGAATAATTTTGGAAGATGGCGTTACCCTATGGGGACAGGTAGGTGTGAATAAAACAATTCGAATTGGAGCAGGCGCCGTGGTGTTAGGACAGTCTGGTGTTACCAACAATTTAGAAGGAGGCAAAACCTATATGGGCTTCCCTGCTACCGAAGCTTCTGCTAAAAGACGCGAACTTGTTTGGATTAAAAGGATCCCTGAACTCTGGAAAAAAGTAATGGACTAGGTCCTATCCCTTTAAATTATATTTTACTTTTAACGCTCCTGCCACTCGATGTATCGTTTCTTCAAGCGGGGTATACGAAAAATCAGGTAAGGCTTTAAGGAGTTTCGTGTTATCGAAATTGACAACAGCCTGAGCGGTTAACGTAGTTTCTTTGGTTAACAGCGGCGAACTACCTGTAAAAAAGGTTTTTACCGCTTCTATTCTCCAAACAATGGCAGCTAAAAAAGGGGTTACTCTTTTATGAGGGCGCGGCACTTTAAATGCATCTGCGATTAAATTAAAGATGGTCCGGTATGGGGAATTATGACCGCTAATAATAAAGCGCTGTGCGGTAATATTACTATTCATGAGGGCAGTCATGGCATTTGACACATCTTTTACGTCTACAAAGCCACTCGCCCCGCCAGTATACCAAGGAAAACGGTTATATACCGATTTAAAAATACTTGTAGACCCAGTATGCCAACTACCATTTCCCAAAATAATAACTGGGTTTACAATAACAGCGTCTAGTCCCTCTCCAATTCCACGCCATACTTCCATTTCAGCTAAATATTTTGTTTTCCCGTATTCGCTGTTACTTGTTTCTTCGGACCAGTTCATCGTTTCATTAATGGGCGCATCTTCTCTTATTCTACCAAGTGCCGCAACCGAACTTACAAATAACAACTTTTTAATGCCCGCATCTATACATGCATTTACAACATTTGCTGTGCCATCGATATTGGTGGCATGCATCTTCTGTTTTAGCTTCGGATGAAATGATACAATCGCCGCACAGTGGTATACCTGCTCAACACCCTCGAGCGCTTTTTCTAGTGCCACAACATCTAACACGTCACCTTCAATCCAGTCAATTTTATCTGCATATGGTATGGCTGGAATTTGTTTACGATACAGTGCACGTACTTGCAAATCACTTGCACCATCATGTGCATCAAATAAGGTTTCAATTAATGAAGCACCTAGTAAACCACTTGCGCCGGTAATAAAAATCATAAATAAAATTTAAGATAAAATGTTACAAAAATTACAAATACCACTTACCACCATATCTATTTGTGAAGCGTTAAATCCAGTAGGCATTTTTACAGCAGGGACTACCACATGCTCTAAACAAAATGTTTTATTACAGTTGTCACAAATAAAATGAACATGGTTGTCGTGGTGATGCCCAGCACTGCAGCTGTCTTTGCAAAGCGCATATACAACCGCATTATCCGGTGTTGGGATAGTATGGATAATCCCTTTGTCTACAAAGGTTTGGAGGGTTCTATAAATGGTAACGCGGTCGAAATCTGTGCCCACATGTAATTCAATATCGGCATGCGCTAGTGCCGAATTTTCTTGAAAAAAACTTTCTAATATTTTTTTTCTACTATCGGTAATACTCAGACCACTCCGCTTTAATAGATCAATTATTTTTTGTTCCACCTATTAATTATTGAGGGTTGTTGGTAAAAACGCCATTTACAAACGTACCCGAAACACTTTCTGCGAGTAGCTTTTTAATGTCTATTTGAAGCTGCTGTAAATCTGTTTGTTTGAGCGCATCATATACTTGTCCGCGCAGTTTTCCATTACGATCAACAAGTGCAAAAAACTGGGTATGAATAAATTGATCTTCAATTTTTTCTACATTATTTTTTGGATCATCTAGTAAATAAGAGCTTCTTGCCATTTGGTATAAACTATCCTTTCGGCCTGTTAACAGCACCCATTTTTTAGTATCAATTTGTAAAGAGTCAGCGTACTTTTTAAGACGGGCCACCGAATCCGTTTCGGGGTTACAAGTATGTGCTACAATTAAAAAATCAGGATTTGATTTGTTGGCTTCATAAATGGTACGCATACTTTCATGCATGCGTGGACAGATGCCTTTGCAGGTTGTAAAAAAATATTGCACAACTGTTACCTTTCCACTTAAATCTTGGTTGGTAAATGATTGACCATTTTGTGTCGTAAACAAAAATGGCTTCACATAACCAAGGGTAGGAAGTTTTGGTTTCCAATTATCGGTTCCGCGAAACAAGAAATAATAGAACCCCGCTAACAAAAGGGTAAAAAACACTAGGTAAATGGCCAGTTTCTTGCTCATACTTTTAGAATTGACTTCAAAGTTACGCTTATTCTAACATTTTGCAACATAGTTGCAATAGCGTATCTTTGTACCCATGAAGTTCAAAATCAATTGGGACGCTTTTGGTATTGCCACATCGGTGGCATGTGCCATACACTGTGCAGTGTTACCACTTATTTTGAGCAGTTTACCACTGTTTGGCATAAATATCATTGAAAATCAAGGCTTTGAGTTTTTGATGATCGCCCTAGCTTTTATGGTGGGCGTTTACTCCTTATACCATGGACGCAAAAAACACCACCATAGTTATTATCCCATGGTCTTATTTGCAGCGGGTATTAGCCTCCTTTTTATAAAATCAATGCTGCATTCGCATAGCCTCATGCTACTACTCCCTGCGGTTTCACTAGTTGTTTCAGCGCATTATTTAAACTATAAATTGTGCAGGGTACATAACCATGCGCACGCCGACGATTGCAATCATTAATTTGAAACAGAATAACTAACGCTTCCGTCTTTCTCATCTTTTAATTGAACGCCCAGTGCCATGAGCTGGTTTCTGATTTTATCGGAAGTGACAAAATCTTTACTTGCCTTGGCCTGACTACGCACTTCAATGAGTAGTTGTAATACACCATCTAAAACAGCCGTGTTTGCGGCAGAGGGAGCTACTAGTCCAAAAATATCTTCGAGGTATGTTTTTAATGACTGCTGCAAATGCAAAACAGTACTATTAGATAGCGCAGTGATTGGCGTGTGTTTGTCCTTGATACCATTAATAATGGGAACCAGCTCAAACATGTTTGCCAACACTTTAGGGGTACTAAAATCATCGCTCATAAACACTGCAAAATCATCAACGAGTGCAGTTACTTTTTTATCTAATTCGGAATCAGTTGCTGTTGTTTGCGTATCTGCAACCTGCAATTTAGACAACCACTCATAAGCTTCCCATAAACGCTTCGCCGCTTTTTCTGCCGCAATAAGCGCTTCGTTACTAAAATCGAGTGTGCCCCTGTAATGACTTTGTAAAATAAAAAAGCGAACCGTATTGGGCGCGTAAGCTTGTTCTAAAATCGGATGCGTACCCGCAAAAAGTTCGGAGAGTTTAATAACGTTATTATAACTCTTTCCCATCTTTTTTCCATTGATGGTAATCATATTATTGTGTAACCAATAATTTGCTGGCGCTACATGATTACAAACAGTACTTTGCGCAATTTCACATTCGTGGTGTGGAAATTGCAAGTCCATTCCACCTCCGTGTATATCAAATTTTTTACCTAAATATTTTGAACTCATGGCAGAACACTCAATATGCCATCCTGGGAAACCCTCTCCCCATGGGCTTTGCCAACGCATGATATGTTCTGGAGGTGCTTTTTTCCATAATGCAAAATCAGATTTGTTTTGCTTTTCGTCTTGGTTATCAAGATCCCTTGTGGTATCAAGTTGATCTTCTAAGTTTCTTCCACTTAATATACCATAAGGCTGCCCCTTTTTAGAAAAATCAGTGTTGTATTTTTCTACATCAAAATAAACAGATCCATTTGCTTCATAAGCATATCCATCGGCAATGATATGCTTGATCATTTCTATTTGCTCCACAATATGACCCGTTGCAGTAGGCTCGATGCTTGGGGGTAAATTATTAAACTGCTGCATCGCCCAATGAAACATATTGGTGTATTTCTGCACCAGCTCCATGGGTTCCAATTTTTCGAGTATCGCTTTTGTTGCAATTTTATCTTCGGCTTCTCTTCCTTCTTCTTCAAAATGTCCAGCATCGGTAATGTTACGAACGTAACGCACTTTGTACCCAAGGTGTTGTAGATACCTAAATACCACATCAAAAGTGATAAAGGGTCTTGCATGTCCTAAATGGCTCTCACCAGACACGGTAGGACCACACACATACATACCCACATAAGGAGCATTGATGGGTGTAAACACTTCTTTTTGACGCGTTAACGAGTTGTATACTTTTAAAGGTGCCATGAGGTCACGAAGGTATTTTATTTTTTTAATTGTACATCAGAAACCAGCATTACATGGTCACTATGTCCTTCATCGATCATGTCAAAAGTAACAATGTCAAACTGAGGACTTGCTAAAATATAGTCGATGCGAAGTGTTGGAGCAATGCTTGTAAAACTACTTCCTATGCCAAAACCTTTTTGTAAAAAGGCATCCTTCCAGTTGTTCCGGATGGTAAAATAGGTATAGGAATTAGGGACATCATTAAAATCGCCACAAATGATGGATGGATGTGGCGAGTTGTCCAAGGCTTTTTTAACGAGCGCTGCTTGCGGCCCCCTTCTTTTAAAAGCCTGTCCCATTTTATTAAAAAGATTCATAGAAGCATCAATGGATGAGGCATCTTGCTCCTTGATTTTTTCTATGTCTGAATAATCGTTTTGCTTAAACTTAAACGATTGAAGATGCGTATTAAATATTCGGATGGTATCGGGGCCTTTTAAAATATCAACATAAATAAGACTCTCCGCTACTGGAAATTTAATTTTTCCGGAATCAATGATTTGGTATTTAGAAAAAATAATACACCCCGATTGATAAGCACCATCATTTCGTGTATAGTCTTTAGAAAAATAAAAATATTTATACCGCTTTTTGAATAGTGCAATGTTATTTGTTTGAGCACCACCAAGTTCGGAACTATTAAATTCTTGCAAGCAAACAAGATCAGGTTCTAAAAGCAAAATACTAGCAGCAATATCTTTACGTATTTGCTTTTTAACAAGTGGCTTTTTAGATAATCCGTTAAAACTTTGAATATTCCAATCGATAATTCGGATATGATTTTCTCTTTTTCG
>JBMSJE010000078.1:0-6702 GCA_049418605.1 Sediminibacterium sp.
GCTGTTTTAGTTTGCAACAAAAAATCTTCACCCATAAATAACTTACTCATCTCTTTCTAAATTTTATTTATACTATCAACGCCAAAACATGTTTTACAGAACTAGCTTCAATTGCATCCAAATAATCAAATACCTGTTCGTTAAATACGTCCGATGCTACAAATGTATTTTTAGACGCCCAAGCAGTAGACATTTCTGCGGCTTTGTCGTCTTTAATTTCATATAAGGAACCAGCATAGATTCCCATATATTTTCGAGGCTCCATTTCACTAGATTTCATAAATAGTAGAAAACCAGCAAAACCAAATGACATAAGTTTAGGCGCGCTACCATTCTGATGTAGATACTTTTCAACTAATGGCACAACCCTCATTTGCATTTTAGAGGTGTATTGTACAGAAATGTTTAACCACAAATGCTCAATACTCTGGTTCGAAAAACGGTCAATCACCTGCATTGCAAAACTACGCGCTTCTTCGAAAGAAATATCGCCATCAGCTACGAGTGGTACAATTTCCCCTAATAACATTTCAGACATATATGACCTAAATTGATTGTCATTTAGTGCCTCTCTAACTGTTAAAAACCCACTTAAATAAGCCACCCCGCAACACAAAGAGTGCGTAGCATTTAAAAGCCTTAATTTAATTTCTTTGTACTTATTAATGCTAGGGGCCAAAATCACCCTAGCATCTGCTGCTGCAAAAGATAGTATTGCAGCCGTTTTTTCACTGGCAGTTTCTATCGCCCACAAGCGGTAAGGTTCAGACATAATAGCAAGGGCATCAGCATAGCCTGCTTTTTGTTCGAATGCTGCTATTTCAGAAGCAGGTAATTTACCTGGCACAATACAATCAACCAATGAACTACAAAAATCATTTTCGTTAATAACCCAATCTATAAATGAAGCATCAAGTCCTTTTAATCGGGCTAATTCAATTACAATTTCTTTTAGCTTAATGCCATTATCACTAATGAGCTCGGTTGGAATAATTACCAACCCTGAATCTTGCGCACCATTAAAAACATGGTAACGTTCCATTAAATAATGCAGCAGTTTACCCGGAAATGATTCGGGAAATGAAGCTGTCGCATCCGAGGGAACAAGTGTAATACCAACTTCGGTGGTATTTGAAATAATTACCTGAATATCCTTACTAGCTGCGCAAATTAATACTTCATTCCACTGTGATTTTGCAGAAATAACCCTACTAATAGAAGCATTAATTGTGGTGCGCTCTATGGGCAAACCATCTTCAATGCCTTTTTCAAGTATCGTATATAATCCATCTTGCGCACCATAGGCATCCGTGTTTCCCTGATCGGTAGATTTTACAACTACAATTCTTCCATTAAACAAACCCTGTTTATTTGCTTTATCAATGAAATAATCAGGCAAGCCGCGAAGCAACACGCCAGTTCCAAACTGCAACACTTTTTCAGGTAGCGCAAATAATGCATCTACATTTTGGTTGGTAACGGTCGTATATATATTTCTATTTAACATCATTTATTCTTATCATAGCACCAACTATGCTGCTTTAAAATTTATTATTTTTTACCTGGGATTTGAGATATCAACCATTTTACTACATCTTTTGCTGCCTCAGCATTTTGATACATCGCCGGAAGCATTCGACCATCGGTGTATTCATTGTAAAGCCAAGGATCACCGGTTGCAAAAACAGTACCCTTACCAATTTTAGCAGTTGCAAAAACAACCAAATCTCCTTTTGTTAGTACTGATTTAGCAGGCGCCTTAACAGTGATGGAACAAACTTCTTTTTGATAAATAGTTTGAACATTTTTCAAGATTTGATGCCCAGCAGGTACGTCAATTTTTCCGCCCAGATAATTTATTCCAATTACTTTATTATAAGTATCCTCATTAAAATGAATACCAAATAAATCAGATAATTTATTGATAGCAGTAAAATCAGCATTGGGTTTATCATTATGAAATAAAACCAATACACCACCTGCTTTTACCCAATTATAAATCTCCTGGGCGTCTCTATCATTCATGTAATTGGGGGTAGGATTGTCTGCTATATTATCCGCATCTACAATCATATATATAGAAGCATTTTTTAAATTGCCAGCTGTTGGTGCTTGCGACAATGTTTTAGTTTGTAATCCATTAGTAGTTATTATATTTCCTAAAAAAGAAAAACCATTATTGTACATTTCAGGCCACTTATAATGGTAGGCATATTCAACACCTTTAATGTCTTTTTTCTTTTCTGCATTGTAATAATCGTC
Organism: Sediminibacterium sp.; assembly: GCA_049418605.1. Classification (GTDB taxonomy): domain Bacteria; phylum Bacteroidota; class Bacteroidia; order Chitinophagales; family Chitinophagaceae; genus Sediminibacterium. The sequence goes on from JBMSJE010000078.1 coordinate 2,263, forward strand.
CAACAAAAAAACTTTATTCTTACCAAGTTTTGGTACCAGATGCCACTCCATTTCATTAGCAGCTTGTATAAACACACCTACTCCATTAGGGTCCTCACTTAGGGCTCCTTTCAAATTGGCATACCCCTCTTTGTTGGTATCAATAAACTGTTTTAAAATGCCATCATATCCTTTTTTTGAAACCGCCAAATAACTAGCAGGTAAAAAACCTAAACGCACCGCTTTAGCATTGGCATAAACAAACATCGCACTTGCGGAAACCACTATACGAGGTTCTTTTTCTTTAGGCGAGTTCAAAATATCATGCCATAAGCCCGTTGACGGATCCTGTAATTTTTTTATAGCATTTGCACGTCTTTTTAAAATGGATACAAGTGTATCGTGCTTGGGATGTGTAACCGGAAAATTTTCAAGCACATCTACAAGTGCCATTTCATATAAACCTGTTTTAGCATCTCTTGCATGCTGTTCCATCCAAATAAATCGATTGGCGATATCATCAAAAGCTTCGGGCTCATGAAATTGTTTTGCATAAGCGGCATAAAAAGGCTCACGCATATAAAGTATCCCTTCATTTTTGTGCAACTGCGATTTTAATTGATCTCTTAACAATGATGCTGCTTTGTAATACTTTACCTGACTAGTTACATTATAAAGTGTCAATAAAATTCTACCGAATAAAATATTATCAATATCGTAATCCTGCACTTTATGAAATTTGATATCACCGTTTTCGGAAATAAAATAATTAATGCTATTTTGGAGGTAAGAAAAATATGCAGGATTGGCAGTTTGTATCCACAAGCGCGAAATGCCAAGTAATCCAATGCTTTGACCATACGTCCACTTGGTTGGCTTAGCAGTATCTGCACCAACTGGTACTTTCCATAAAGTAGCCATAGCAGTTGCAGCAACCTCAGCAGCCAAAGATTTACTTTGCGCATAGGCAGGATGCATATTTATGATTAGCGCAAATGATAATAAAAATAAATACTTCATAGTTTCTTTAAAAAGTAGCAGACGCTGTGTAATCTATCAATGATGTCTCAAAAATTAAGTAAGCTTTACGGCTTGGCGTGCTAAAAGTTTCCAATCTTTTCCAGTCTTTATAAAAACCAATAAAATTTTCAAATTTATTTCGCTAGGCTTACCGCCATCGTTAATATTTGCAATTAAACTATGCCTAACTAACGCAATGTTTTTTTGCACAGATATCGTTTGACCATAAAATTCAATAGATACAAAATCCGATTTGCCTGAAACAATTTTTTCTACAAATTCATACTTACCTTCTATGGTTCCATTACTATGCCCATAGCTTAGGCTATCATGTACAACAGATTCTAAATCTTCTTTTACCCCGCTTATCATAGCTAGACGTAATTTCTCTACAGTCGAAATCACTTCAGACTCTTGTCTAGATTGAGTAAATCCAACTAAAGAATAAGTTAGTATCAATAACAGAAGCGCCGCTTTTTTCATAATAAAAGATTAAGATTAATAGGTTGGAAATTATAGAGGAAGGACCCGTATATTCCTAAATCGAACCACGTCGCCATGGCCTAAAAAGCCAATGTGGCCTGAAGTTCGCTTTAATCCGGGGTGCTCGTTATGGTCCATAGTACCGCTTACAGAAGCCTCCTTGATATCCGCATCCGTAATGGTTTCGCCATTTAAAATGACTTTAACGCGTGTGCCTTTTACAACAACAACTTCTTCGTTCCACTCACCAATTGGCCTTAAATAGCCCCTTCTTGCCGGCACAACCCCATAAATAGAGCCGTGGTACTGATAAGGCTTTAAATTCTTATAGATTTCCGCGTCATTATCTAGAATTTGGAGCTCCATACCCACATAGGCAGCATCGCCCTCTAATGGGGCTCTGATCCCCAATCCATTATTGGCTCCGGGGGTTAACTGAAATTCAAAACGGTATTCAAAATCGGCATATTCGTCTTTGGTATATAAATTGCCCCCACCTGCACTTTTTGGATTCACCATAATAGCGCCGTCTTGCAAAAGGTATCCTGCTTTATTACCTACCCACTGATCTAGGTTAGTGCCGTCAAATAACATTTTAAAGCCTTGTTGTTTTTCAAAGTCTGACAAGGCAATTGGCTTATCACTCGGAAGCTCTCTAATATAAATATTACGGTAAGCAACATAAGTACCATGTGCTTGTAACTCAATTTGCTCTTTTATAAAAATAGGAAGTGTACGGTCCCAATAATTTTCTAACACTACTTTATCTGTTACAAGTACACCGTTTAAATAAACAGTAACCACTGCACCACGCATAATAATATGAAACGTATTCCAACTGCCAATTTTATTGTCTGCAACAACTTTTGGATTGCGCTCATTTTTTTGATTGTTGTAAAGCCCACCAGAACCAACCTGTGCACCCACTTCACGCCTACTCGTATCCCATATTTGCACTTGTGGTGTTCCGCGTAAATAAATACCCGCATCGCCTTTTTCGGTGATTTTCCAATCCACAAAAAGTTCAAAATCACCATATTGTTTTTGTGTACACAAATTATCGCCATGTCCGGTAAAAACAAGAAGTCCATCTTTTACTACCCAATCGGATTTTATGGATGCGTCTGCTTTTGCCTGCGCATCTTGTAATTGTTGCGCGCTCATTTTTGAGCGGGCTATAGGATTTGCCACAAGTCCTTTCCAGCCCGTTAAGTCGGTTCCATTAAATAAATTTTCGAAACCATAATCGTAAGGCATGGCCTTAATATGATACGCTAACTTACTAGCCAAAATGGCACTATCTTCGCCTTTCAATAAAGCGAGTGCTCTTTGTAAAACAGGTCTTACCATGGGACCTTTAAAATCTGGATTGGCAAGTGCCAATTTAGCTACAACAATTGCTGCATCAGATTGCAGCGCCGCAGTTTCTAAAAAATTAGCAGCAAACATAAGTGCGCCTACTTTATTTACTTTCCCAGCTTCAATAAGAATATTTTTTTGCGCTGTTGGGCTTTTTGCCATTTCCATTTGGTCTTGTAAATCGAGTAATCGCTGCGCGGGATGAACTGCTTTAGCTGGCGTTAATGAAACTGCCTGTATAGAAGGTAAAACACTTTTGGCATGTTTAATTGCCGCTTCAATAGCAGGCTTTGTACTTGATGTAGCTTTTACAAGTGCCGCTTCAAGTGACGCCAATGATTTTTTTGAACCGATGGTAGCAAGTGACATGGTTGCTACATCTGTACAACCAGATACTTCAATATAATTAGAAAGCGTGTGTACAGCTTTGTCTGACCCTAAATAACCGAGCCGTTCTAATAGATAAGCGCGTACTAAAATATTTTTTTCAGATACATTTTTTAATTGTGATAGCCCTTTAACAAGAGTGGCAACGGCTTTATTTGTTAATGATTTATCAAGTGATGCTGCATGCAAATAAGCATCCAAATCATACATCGCTTTTACATGTGGTGCATTGGTACCAGCATCCGTATTACTAAACGTATTAAAAAAGTTTTGCCAAGCTGCGCTGTTCCATGCTTGCATTTTTGAAACAGTCGCCGCAACAGAAGCTGCATCTCCTTGTGCAAATGAATTACTACTGCTAACTAAAAAAAATGTTGCTATAATAAAAGCTAAAAATATTTTTTTCATAGTGTTTAATTTGTCGATAATAAAAATACTAGATACCATAGGGTGCACGCATTGGCGGATTGATCATTTTATTCGCCTCATCATCATTAATAAATACTTGTGCTTCTGGATCAAAATGTAAGGTTCGTCCTAATTGAAGTGCAATTTTACCCAGGTTAATAATCGTGCAGGACCTATGTCCATTGGATTCATTCAGCGCAAAAGGTGTTCTGTATTTTACCGATTCTAAAAAATCTGTAACCTGTGGTGCAGGATCTGGTAGTAGCGCTAGCTTTTCTTTTAGATTAGGAATGGTAGATTTAAAGCCAGCAAATAATTTGCCTTCCGGTCCTTCTATGTAAGCCACCGATTCGTCTTTGGCTTCTCCATCTAAAATAATTTTACAACCATCGGCATAGGTATATACTATTTTTCGAAACGTACCGCAAGCATCCGGATGTTGTTGATCGGCGTCTACCTCCACCTTAACCGGACTCGTATGGTCTTTGCCTAAAAAATATTGAATAGGATCTAAATAGTGTTGCCCCATATCGCCAAGCCCGCCACCATCATAATCCCAATAACCTCTAAACGTTCCGTGAACCCTGTGCGCGTTGTATGGTTTGTATGGCGCAGGTCCTAACCATCTGTCGTAATCAAGTGTTGCAGGAACTGGCTGCGCTTCAAGTCCTGTTTTTCCGATCCAATAAAATTTCCAATCAAAGCCTGTGTGCTTACTAACTGTTACTGTTAATGGCCAACCAAGCATACCCGACTCTACTAACTTTTTTATGGGCTTCACGCTTGTTTTCATACCATAAAATT
>JBMSJE010000079.1:0-6654 GCA_049418605.1 Sediminibacterium sp.
TATTCTGCAACAGCTTCAATCAAATTCTGTCTCCAGAATTCAACGTCTTCTTTCATATCTGCTGGTACTTCAATTTCATCAAAAGTCATACCTTCTGTTTCCATATGCCAGATGATACCTTTCATTTTGATTAAATCCACAACACCTGTGAAATTATCTTCGGCACCAATTGGTAATTGAAGTGGCACGGCTTTAGCACCTAACATTTCTTTTACTTGGTTTACCACCATTAAAAAGTCTGCACCGGCACGGTCCATTTTATTCACGAAACCAATACGTGGAACCTTATAACGGTTTGCTTGACGCCATACAGTTTCTGATTGAGGCTCTACCCCATCCACCGCAGAGAAAAGTGCAATCAAACCATCTAATACACGCATAGAACGCTCTACCTCAACGGTAAAATCCACGTGACCCGGCGTATCGATGATATTGAAGTAATAACTTTTTGTATTAGCATCCGCCTTACCTTTTACAGTAGGAAAATTCCATTGGCAGCTAACCGCAGCAGAAGTAATGGTAATACCTCTTTCTTTTTCTTGCTCCATCCAATCGGTGGTAGCAGCACCATCGTGCACTTCACCAATTTTATGAATCATACCTGTGTAGCGTAAGATACGCTCTGTTGTAGTGGTTTTACCAGCATCAATGTGCGCGGCGATACCAAAGTTTCTTTGAAATTTCAAGTCAGCCATAATAGTGCTTGTTTTTTAATTTTTTGCTTGGGAAAACAGTTCCCCAATTTTCGAGGCGGCAAAGGTAATAATTATACCAATTGGAAAAAGGTTTCCGGGGTAAATTATTAATTAATTATACACAAAAAAAGCCCCAAACTTAGGTTTGGGGCTTTTGTATAAGCAGTTAATGTAGAATTAAACTTTAAAGTGAGAGAACGCTTTGTTCGCCTCAGCCATACGGTGTGTATCTTCTTTCTTTTTGAAAGCAGCACCTTCACCCTTACTAGCAGCTAACATTTCATTGGCTAACTTGTCGGCCATGGTACGACCATTTCTTTCGCGGCTGTAACGGATTAACCATTTCATGCTTAAAGAAATTTTACGATCGGCACGAACCTCAGAAGGAATTTGGAAAGTAGCACCACCAATACGACGGCTACGTACTTCAACAGCAGGCGTTACGTTAGCAACGGCTCTTTTCCATACTTCATATCCATCTTCACCGGTCATTTTAGTAACCTTGTCTACTGCATCATAAAAAATGTTGATAGCAGTACTTTTTTTACCCTGCCACATTAAGTTATTAATGAAACGAGTAACCAATTTATCATTGAAACGTCCATCAGGAGCTAGGGGTAATTTTTTGGCTTGTGCTTTACGCATGTGATCTACTTATTAGCTTTTTTGTAATAATTTTTTGAGACTATTTTTTAGCCTTTTCTTTTTTAGTACCATACTTAGAACGAGACTGCTTACGGTCTTTAACACCAGCAGTATCGAGGCTACCACGTACAATGTGGTAACGTACACCTGGTAAGTCTTTTACACGACCTCCACGGATTAATACGATAGAGTGTTCTTGTAAGTTATGACCTTCACCTGGGATGTAGGCAATAACCTCAATCTTGTTTGTCAAACGCACTTTCGCTACTTTACGTAGGGCAGAGTTTGGCTTTTTAGGCGTTGTCGTATACACCCTGGTACATACACCACGACGTTGCGGACACGCATCTAAAGCCCTAGACTTACTTTTAGCCCTGATTATTTCACGACCTTTTCTAACTAATTGCTGTATTGTAGGCATTCTAAACCGTTTAAAATTTCGGACGGCAAAGGTAATGGCTGGAACTGAAAAATCAAAAAGTTTTAAAAAGAATTCTTAAACTAGACGTAAAATACTGATTTTCAGTACAAATACAAGGGTCCAAAAGGAGTAAATACTTGATTTAGGCGGCAAATAAAACAATCCTATCTGATTGATTTAGATTGGATAGCCAAAAATAACCGCCTTTTTTTATGCTTGTTTCAATTTTTTGTTCGTTTCGGCTACAAAAGACATTTGCGCAGCCCTTTGCCCTGGTATCTTTTTTACTGCTCTCCTCCTTCTGTGTGGTTTTTGGTCAAATTTCAACCAACCCTTCGAGCTACCCCTACCCGGCCATCAATTTCGTTTACACCCAAAACTTTTCAAATTTACCAGCAACCAGTACCTATGTAAGCGGCATTACTGGCAAAGGCCCCTACTTTTTAGGTAGTTTGCATCCAGGGCTCAATGGTTTGTTTATAGCACAAACAAATGGCAGTAATGCTGCACTTAATTTTACCACCAGCGCTGGATCTAATGCCACTAATGGTGTTTTTAGCTATGGGGCCAATAACGCTGCTATCAGAGGGCTAGGCAGCCTTGCTAGTAGCGCAGGTACCTATGTTTTTGGCATCAGTTATACCAATAACACAGGTACTGTAATTGATCAATTTGAAATAGAATTTGTAGCTGCACAGTGGCGTAAAGGAGGTAGTGGTAAAGCAAACGAATGGACTTTTTTGTACCATACATCTGGAACAAATAATGTGCTAGACACCCTCACAAAAAAAGACACGACACTCAATTTTACATCGGTACAAACAAGTGTAGGCACTGCTGCACTCAATGGACTTTTAACCGTGAATCAGCAACAAAAAAAAGACACGCTATTCAATTTAAATTGGAAACCTGGCGAACGGCTTATTTTAAAATGGCAAGACAAAGATGACGTAGGAAACGATGATGGCATGGCCCTGCAACAATTAGTTTGTAAAGCGCTAACTATGCCTGACAATACCGCCCCTACTGTGTTTGCACTCATACCGCCACCTGCAAAAACATATACATCAGGTGACACACTCACAACAAAAATTATTTTTTCGGAACCTTGTTTTTTAAACAGTCGCTCTTTTCTTCCATACCTAGTTGTGACTGTTTCGGACAATGCAAAAAACATGGTATACACCAAAGGCTCGGGTACCAACGAATGGTATTTTTCGTACATCATTACAAAAGGTGATCTTGTAAAAAATGGATTGAACATATTCCCTCAAATTAATAGTGACACGGCCACCATTAGAGATGCCGCTTTCAATTATTGTAACGGCATTATAGTAAGCAACACCCGATTTTTACAAGTTCACATTGACGCAGTGGCGCCGGCTTTTATAGACACCAACACCCTACACATACATAGCTGTAAGCTAGCGGTAGCTATACTTCCCGCACAGCTCGGTGTGGTTCAAACAGACAGTAGCGAAACCATTTTTTGGAAAGTTAAGTTGGCTCCTAGGCAGGGGGAAATTTTGGGCCTACCGTTTTCGAAGAAAACGGTAGGCGATAGTTCTTTTCCAAGAAATATTTTTTTTACTCCATCAAATACATACACAGGGATGGATAGTGCAATCATAGAAATTTCGGATGGCATGAGTAGCGCGTTCAAAAAAATAATGTTTCAACTAGATAGTGGGATTGTGAACAATAAAATTACAGGAGATCAAATTATTTGCAAGGGTTTTACGCCCACATTATTTACGGGCAGCAACCCCCAAAACACAAGCTATCAATGGATCTACAAAGAAGACAGCGCAGCCAACTACAAAGTTGTTACTAGCATTAGTGACCCATACAATTATCAATCAGGCACACTACATAGCAGTACATTATTCAAAAGAGTAGCCACTCGTTTTTCATGTACCGATACCAGTAATTTTATCAGGGTTGAGGTAAAAAACAATGGACTATGGATTGGCGCAAACGATGCGCTATGGCAAGTAGGCAGCAATTGGTGTGGCGGACTTATTCCGGATAGTAGCACGCATGTGCTTGTGCAACAAGGCCGCCAAATAATAATTAGTGATGCATACCCAAATCAAAGCATAGCTGCAAAAACGATGACACTCGACTCCAATGCAAACATTGTTGTAAACGGCTTATTCTATTGGCCTAATGCAGTGCTAGGCCCAGGAACCATCGATGCCACCAATGGAACTATTTACATACAAAAGGATAGTGCCATCATGGGTCCCAATGTATTTAAACATAAACGCATTCATACCTTACAAATAGACACAAAAAATAAAGTGCAATTTTTAGACTCCCTTGTTATCGAAAACAGTATTACACTATTTAATGGCATCTTACAAACCCAGCTCTTAACGCTACTTGCGCCAGCACAAATCAATAGTTCGGGTAATAACACAAAAATTATAGGCCCTACAACAGTGCACAAAATGTATCATTTACTAAAAGGACAAACAAAATTATTATCCGTTCCTTTTTTACATTCATACAGCTTAGATGATCTTAAAAATAGCATACGTATAACGGGTAATAGTGGCCATAGTAATGGTTTTGATAGTGCTACCCACAACCAACCTTCTACCTATTATTTTGATTCTGTATCAAACAACAAAGCGCCCTTTCTATTCCAACCATTTACAAAAATAGATAGCAGTTACCTAAAACAAAACAGCGCCATAAAAATTTGGTTGTACCCCAATAATACAAAAGACATAACCGAAATACCTTTTGTAGAAACAAAAAAACACGACTATTGGTTAGACGTTTCAGTAAATGGGATTCCACAACATGGCCCCCTAGAAATTGACTTTCCTGCTAAGCCGTTAACCCGCTATTACTTAACGGGTAACCCATACCCTGCTGCTATTGACATGCAAAAAATAACGAGCAGTAATAGTATTGGTAAGTATTACTGGTATTGGGATACAGGCCTTGGCGCCACTGGCAATTATACGGCTAGCCCATTTAGACATCCAAGGGTTGTACAAAAATTAGAAGGCTATATCATTAAAAATACGGCGGGATCTGCGGGTTATTTATTTTATGAAGAACGCACCAAAGTAAATCAACATGAACCACCCGACACCATCCAATACAAAAATGAATACGCACATATAAGCCTGGCATTTATGCAAGAAAACATACTAATTGATAAACTCGAAATTATAGGGATTGATAGCGCTAGTAGCAGGTTTGAAAAGTGGGATGCAGAAAAAATAAATGAAAATAAAATGGCCATCTATTCTATTTCTAGAGATAGTATAGCACTTTGTATCGATGCAAGGCCCTTTACTAACAATCTTTTCATCCCCATAGGGATTCAATCCAACAAAGTTGGAAAATACAAACTAGTATTTACTGAGTTTATCATTGCAAATGATATAGTGGCTTACCTACATGACAAACTTTTAAACAGGTATCAAAAAATAATACAGGATAGTAGTTACGCCTTTGAGATTGGTTCAGATAGTACCACGGCTGGAGAGCAGCGGTTTGAAATTACAGGGCCTCCACCACCACCAAGGCAAGAAGACCCCATTATTGCAATTATTACACCCAACCCTGTACAACTTCAATTAGGCGTTCGTTTTTCATTTAGAGAACCCGTAGCCTACCAAATATCCATACATCATATAGATGGGACACTACTACTCAACAAAACATTCGCTGTTGGCAAAAACGGATTGGCAACAATGGATGTTACGCTATTAAAAGCTGGCACTTATGTTGCCGTAATTAAAGCAGGAAAAAACTATTTACTGAAACAGTTTATTAAACTTTAAATAACCAGTGGTGTGTATCCGGAGCTGTCGCATACCTGATAGCAGTTAGCCTATCTTTTAATTCTTTGGCAACACCTGCATTATCTGTATCAAAATGCATACTATAATCTTTATAGCGCAGTTCTTTAATTTTTGAAATTGTAGCAGCTGTTCCAGTACCAAACACTTCATGTAAAACGCCCTGTTTTTGAAAAGCAATCAGCTCATCAATGGTTATTTTTACTTCCTTTACTTCCATACCCATTTCTTTTAAAACTGTGATGGCACTATCTCTTGTTACACCTTCTAAAATGGTTCCTTCATTTAATTCAGGGGTTACTACTTTATTACCTACAACAAAAAATACATTCATCGTACCAACTTCTTGTAAGTACTTGTGTTCAAAAGCATCGGTCCATAACACTTGATCATAACCAGCTTCTTTTGCTTTTTGTGTTGCAAGCATACTAGCCGCATAATTACCTGCATTTTTGGCAAAACCAACACCACCCGGAGCAGCTCTGGTGTAAGTTTCTTCCACATAAATCTTCATGGGTGTGCTGTAGTATGGTCCAGTAGGACTTAACAAAATCATGAACTTATAATTATCGGAAGGTTTTACGCCAATAACCGGATCAGTAGCAAACATAAAGGGCCTGATGTATAAAGAGTGATCCGCCATAGCAGGAACCCAATCTCTATCCAAATTAATAAGTAAACGCATACCCTCCATAAATATCGCTTCTGGAACTTCCGGCATACACATGCGCACTGCTGAAATATTGAATCTTCTATAATTATCTTGAGGTCTGAAAATATTTACCTCACCCGCGTCACTTTTATAGGCTTTAACACCTTCAAAGATAGATTGTCCATAATGGAGCGCTGCCAAAGAAGGATCAAATTGCAGCGGCTGATAAGGTCTAATCACCACATTTGTCCAAACACCATCAATATAGTCTGCTTCAAACATATGGTCGGTAAAAACACGACCAAAAGGAATATTTTCGAGCGTTGTATTTTCTAACCTACTGTGCTGAACTTTTTCAATCTTTACTTCAAGTGCTGCTGCCATAGTTTTATATTTGGTGCAAAGAAACAAAAAAAA
>JBMSJE010000080.1:0-6598 GCA_049418605.1 Sediminibacterium sp.
ACAGTCAACGGTTTTCAAGACCGCCGCATTCGACCGCTCTGCCATCTCTCCGCGGCAAAAGTACGGTTTGAAAAGCAGCAACCAAAAAAAAAGTAAAAAAAATGTGAAACCCCCTATTTTATTGACTTTGAGTGGGTTATTTTGGCAAATCTGGGAGTTTTTCTACCACAGAAAGGTCGGCGAGGTCTACATTGATAGGTAATTGTCCAATTTGAACAATGGCCCTTTTTCCCCTTATTTCTAATACCGTTCCTACCTGATAATTCTTTTTGAGTTTAACCAGGCTACCTACTACAATAGCACCGGTCGTTTCTTTGTACTGTTTATCTACCTTTTTGGCCAGCTTATTAACCACTACCTGCTCTTTCCCTTTGAAAAGCAATTGCTGCAGGTTTTTAACCACTTCGTTTTTGTTTTCGGCCTTCTTATAATCCAGCACAATTTGTTTGAGCTTTCGCTCCATATCTTTTAGGTACACAATTCGGTCTTCGGTAATCTGATTCTGTTGCTTTAACAACTCCACCTGTTGGCGGTGCTTTTCTTTATCAAGTACCTGCTCCATTTCTTTTTTGAGCTTTTCATTTTCACGTAGCATTTTATGCAATTGCAACTTTTCTTTGTCTAAATGCTGTAAGTCTTGCTCCGTTCTATTTAAAAGCTTGTCTAATTTAAAATGATCTTCGTCAACTAGTTTTCGCGCCCTATTAATAAGTGATTTAGGTAAACCAATTCTTTCTGCAATAGCAAATGTATATGAGCTACCGGGTTTACCAATGATAAGTTTGTACATCGGAAGTAAATGTACTTCATCAAACTGCATGGCACCATTAATAATACCTTGGGTATGATTGGCCATCACTTTTAAATTTAAATAGTGTGTAGTAACAACCCCAAGTGCATGCTTACGCGATAATTCTTCCAAAATAACTTCTGCAAAAGCGCCACCTAAATTAGGATCACTTCCACTTCCAAGTTCATCTATAAAAAATAATGTTTTACCATTAGCCACTTCTATAAAGTGCTTCATGTGCATTAAGTGACTCGAATAGGTACTTAATTCAAACTCTAAATTTTGTGTATCCCCAATATGAATAAAGAGTTGTTTAAAAATACCCATTTGAGAATCGGGACTTACGGGCACCAACAGCCCACTCTGCATCATCATTTGATTGAGCCCAATGGTTTTCATAGTAACCGTTTTACCACCAGCATTGGGCCCGCTAATAATTAAAATACGCTGCTGCGCATCTAATTTTATGTTAACAGGAATGGTATTTTTTCCAGCACCTTTATTGTATAAATAAAGTAGCGGATGGTATGCATTAATTAGTTCTATATGCGCTTTATCTAGTAGTTCCGGTAAATTGGCATTCATATCGATGCCTAGTTTTGCTTTGGCTCTAATAAAATCAAACTCGCCAGCTATTTGCAAATACGCATTTAGTAGTGGTGCATACATAGACATGGTAGCCGTTAATGCGCGAAGTATGCGCTGCACTTCTTTGGCTTCTTCATGTTCTAATGCAAATACTTCATTGTTGAGTTCAATGGTATCTTCGGGTTCAATAAAAGCGGTTTTTCTACTATCACTTTCACCATGTAAAATTCCTTTTACTTGTCTTTTGTGTTCCGAAAAAACTGCCACTACCCTTCTGCCATTACTAAAACTTTCATCAATGTCAGCAGTGTATCCAGCCTTGGTTAATTTTTGAATTACTTTTTCAAACATGCGCCTGAGTTCATTGCGGCGCTTGTATAAACTAAGTCTAATTTTTTGTAAATCGTCAGATGCATTGTCTTTAACAATTCCTTGTTCATCTAATACCGCATCAATACTATCCTTGATATTTTTTTCGTAATACGCATCCGCTAATACCTGTGCCATGGCACTAAATGCCAATCTTTTTTCAGGATCAAACCACCTAAAAATATTTTCAGCATTGGTGGTTAATTTACGAATGAGCATCCACTGCTCACCTACTAAAAGTGCACCCGGGATTCCTAATAGTTTTAATTCTTTTTGTAAGTGAAACGTAAAATCATTAGGGAAATACTGCGCCTGTCTTAATAACATAGCAAACTCGTGTGTTTGGCGCAGCTCTTTTTGAATATAGTCTTTGTGGGTATGGATGCGTAAATTTTGAGCACGCTCCTGTGCATACACGGTTTTACAATGCGCTTCCAACAAAGCTTTCACTTTGTCAAACTCTAGCTGATAAAGGGCCGTATCTGGGTATAGTCGCATCATAATGTTAAAAACAGCGCAAAGGTAAGCGAAGCGCGGTTAAACCTTTTACAAGATTTTATGTTTTAATTGTAATTACAGATCATCCAAGGATCCTTACATTTGACCATAAATATTACCTAATGCGTTTATTTCTTGTAACCCTGTTTGCGGCCACCTGCCTAAATGCATGTAGTCAACCCGTGAAAACTAAAACCAAAACTGCCATGAACACCCCTTCTGATAAGCTTGAAACCATTTATTTAGGAGAAGGATGTTTTTGGTGCACCGAAGCATTTTTTCAGCGCGTTAACGGTGTTATTAGTGTAGAAAGTGGCTACGGCGGTGGTTTTGTAGAAAACCCAACCTACGAGCAGGTTTGTGATAAAAATACAGGTCATGTAGAACTTGCAAAAGTTGTTTTTGATCCGGCTATTGTAACCATTGACGAAATACTTGAAATATTTTGGAAAACCCATGATCCAACAACATTAGACCAGCAAGGAAATGATATAGGCCCACAATATAAAAGTGTAGTGTATTATGTTACCGAAACACAAAAACAAATAGCCGAGAAATACAAAGTGGCACTTGATAAAAGTGGGGCATTTAGAGCTCCTATTGTTACAACCATTGAACCCTTCAAAAATTACTATCCTGCCGAAAACTACCACCAAAATTATTACAACAGCAATACCAATCAGGGCTATTGCCGTTTTGTAATTGCACCTAAATTAGAAAAGTTTGAAAAAGTGTTTAAGGATAAACTAAAACACTAATTAGGAAGTTTTGTACGCCTTAGTTCGAGTAAATTAAGTGCATTGGGGCCAAAACCTTTTACCCCAGGTTGCACCAAATGAATGGCCATATCATACCACATTGGAATAATGGGTGCTTCATTTATCACGAGCTGATCCATGGCTCTATACAAACCATATCTTATGCTATCGCGTGTTTCCAACAATGCTTTTTCGTAGAGCACATCAAACTCCGCATTTTTAAACCGGGTATAATTGGGTGGCGCCGGATTTTTGCTATAAAACATAGCCATATAATTTTCTGCGTCGGGGTAATCGGCAATCCAACTGGCTCTAAAAAATAATGCCGCAGATTTTGCTGTTTGTTCCAAGAGTAAACTTTTTTGAATCACTTCTACTTGTACCGGAATCCCTACTTCTTCCATTTGCTTAGCAGCAAATGAAGCTATATCTGCGTAAATAGCAACGGTTAATAATTTAGTGGTGGGTAATCCTTTACCACCCGGATAACCAGCAGCAGCAAGGAGTTCACGCGCTTTAGACGGATTATAATTATAACCCTTTACAAAATCAACATTATTGGAGGGAAGCCCCGCAGGTACAAAACCAGCCTCTGCTGGAATACCAATTGAATTGCGCATATACATCATCAATTGTTTTTTATTGATGGCATAATTCATGGCCTGACGCACTAGTTTATTACTAGTAGCCGCCCCTTTTGTAATAGGATTATTGTTATCAACTACAATACCAAAATACTCGGTGTTTAAATAAGGATGCGTTAACAAATTTATTTTTCCTTCCCAATCTTTTCGGAGCGTTCCGTTTTTGGTTAAAATTTCATCTTTAAAAGAGGCGTCAATATCATTTACAAAACTAAGCTTGCCTTGTCTAAACTGTAAAAATTCGGTGGCTTTGTTGTCGAAGAAATTAATTTTTACTGCGTCTATATAAGGTAGTCGAACACCGGCCTTATCAACTTCCCAATAATTTTTGTTTTTGTGAAGTATCATCGCTTCGCCTTCATCCCAAGATTTTAAGGTGAATGGGCCAGTACCACATGGATGTCTTCTAAAATCTTTGCCGTATTTTTCCACCACTTCTTTGGGCACCACACTGCAATATTGTGTACTTAAAATACCCATGATAGGATGAAACGGGCGCTGTAACCTTAGTTCAAAAGTAGAATCATTGATAACCACAAAAGGCATTACCGAATCTACCCTACCATTAAAAATCCAAGCGCCACTACTAGCAACTGTTTTATCTATAATTCGGCCTAAACTATATGCGACGTCTGCGGCTACTAATTTTCGTCCAACACCTCCCTTAAATGCATCATCAGGTGTAAAATAAACATCGGTACGGAGGTGAAAACGAAAGGTTTTACGGTCCTCACTTACCTCCCAGGATTTTGCGAGCGATGGTACAATATTTAAGTTGCTATCAATTTCAACAAGGGTATTATAGATTTGGTGGACGGCCCACATGATCGATTGATTTTTAGCAAAGGCAGGATCAAGGGTTGCAATGCCGGTAGCTTCATTGTAACTGAAAACGTTTTTTGAAGTAGCGGCCTTTTCATTACAAGCTGTAAACAAACAAATAACCAAACCCAATAAAACAAGGAGTTTAGGCGTTTTAACAGCATTATATAGGGCCTTCTGGTGCATCTTGGCACCGAATATCCTATTTTTAAGCGATCAATACAGAGGTTCACGTAAAAAAGTAGATAAAATAATTCATGGGTAGCATAAGAAAACAAACCATCATTTCCAGCATACTTGTTTATGTTGGGTTTGCTATTGGCTTTGTCAACAACTACTTTTTTACCCGCAACGGATCTTTCACCCCTGCCGAATATGGACTTACCCGAATCTTTACTGATTTTGCGCAAAACATGTTTGCTTTTGGATCACTTGGTGTGGTGCCCATTATTTATAAATTCTACCCGTATTACAAAGACAACCTTCACGAAAAAGAAATTGACCTGATTACCTGGTCGTTTTTATTATCGATTATTGGTTTTGTATTAGTGCTTGCATGTGGTGTTTATTTTGAACCTTATTTTATTGAAAAATATCAGGTTAAATCACCACTGATTCTGGATTATTATTTTTGGATGTTTCCATTTGCCATGGGGATGCTGTTTTTTTGTGTATTGGAAAGTTTTAGTTGGGCACTTAATTTATCGGTGGTTTCAAACTTTTTAAAAGAAACCGGGCTCAGGTTATTTACTGCTGTTTTAATTGCACTCTTTTATTTAAAGCTCATCGATTTTAAAGTATTTATTTATTTATTTTCTATTCAGTACTTGGTGCTGTTTATTATTTTACTATCCTATTTAATAAAATCTGGTAAGCTTCATTTTCCAACCACCGTTAGCAGGGTAACCAAAAAGTTTTGGAAAAAAATGGTGTCTATTCAAGTACTTGTATTTGGAGGTGCACTTATTGCAGCCCTTGCTGCCACAATCGATAGCTTTTTAATTGCAGGGATGTTAGGCCTAACAGAGGTAGGTATTTTTGTTTGGGCACAATATGCAGCAGCGCTAATTCAAGTTCCGCAACGAAGTATTCAGGCAGTTTCGGTGGGGGTATTATCAAAAGCATGGAAGGATAAAAATTTTCCGGAGATCAACCGCATTTATACACGCTCTTGTATTAATTTATTAATCATGGCGCTCTTTATTTTTGGTAATATTTGGCTAAATGCCAAAGAGGGCATGATTGCCCTTCACATTCAAAAAGAATACCTAGATGGCCTTGGTGTCATATTTGTTTTAGGCATGGTGCGCATTATTGATGCAGGCACCGGACTCAATGCCATTGTAATTAATACTTCTACTTTTTGGCGTTTCGATTTTTATAGTGGCGTTGTTTTATTAGGGCTCAGACTTCCACTCACTTATTATCTGATAAAAAATTATGGCATTATTGGCTCTGCCTTTGCCGAGCTATTTGCATACGGCACCTATAATTTTATCAGGTTCGAATTTTTAAGACGAAAGTTTAACATGCAACCATTTACGCGAAAAACAGCCTACACGCTACTATTGGGCGCATTCGCATACGGCATTACTTATTTTGCTTTTGATGGTATTACGGGCTGGACGGGTATTGTTTTAAAAGGAGGTTTATTTTCGCTACTTATGATTAGTGGCGTATTTTATTTAGACCTCACACCAGACGCGCGTCAATTGTACGATGGCTGGAAACAAAAATGGAAACAAAAATAGTAACTTTGCAAAAATTACTTCAATGAAGGCAGGCATATTAGGTGGTGGACAACTAGGAAGAATGCTTTTACAAGCAGCAGCAAATTATACTGTTGAAACTTTTGTTTTAGAAAACGATCCACACTGCCCTGCTGCACATTTATGCCACCACTTTATACAAGGCGATATTACAAATTTTGACGACGTGTATGCTTTTGGTAAAAAAGTAGACGTTTTAACCATTGAAATAGAAAATGTAAATATTGAAGCACTAGAAAAATTAGAGGCAGAGGGCGTAAAAGTTATTCCAAAACCAAGTGCCATTAAAATTATCAAAAACAAAATCAAGCAAAAAGGATTTTACCAAGTGAACGAAATCCCTACTTCCGATTTTGTAGT
>JBMSJE010000081.1:0-6486 GCA_049418605.1 Sediminibacterium sp.
TTCATCCAGTGGCAGGTCGTATGCCGGGTCATATGAACGTGTTATTAGCAGAAGCAGATGTGAGTTATGATAAACTCATTGAAATGGAAGAAGCCAATGACGATTTTAAATCTACAGACGTGGTACTTATTTTAGGTGCGAATGACGTAGTAAATCCAGCTGCTAAAACAGATCCTGCTTCTCCAATTTATGGTATGCCAATTTTAGAAGTAGAACAGGCTAAAACAGTGATCGTTAATAAGCGAAGTATGAAGCCTGGTTATGCTGGTATCGAAAATGAATTATTCTTCCAGCCTAAAACTTCTATGTTATTTGGTGATGCAAAAGCAGCACTTCAAAAATTAGTGGCAGAAATCAAATCTTTATAATTTGCAGTTACCTGCGCCATTTTTACAATCTTTAGAAGGGGTAGTAGGTTTTAATAAAACTGCTTTTGAAGCAGTGCATGATAGCGGAGAAACTGTTACAGCTATTCGCGTAAATCCTAATAAACAGCCGGATCAAATTTTATTTGAACATACCAGTCCAGTGCCTTGGTGCGCGCACGGACATTATTTAGAAGCGCGTCCTTCATTTACATTAGATCCTAATTTTCATGCAGGGGCTTATTATGTGCAAGACGCCAGTAGTATGTTTTTATGGCAAGTGCTTTCGCAAGTTGTAGGAGATAGTGATGGGTTAAAAGTACTTGACTTATGCGCTGCTCCTGGCGGAAAGTCTACACTGTTAAGCACATATTTTCATAATGGGCTTGTTGTATCTAACGAAGTTATTAAGCAACGTGCATCTGTACTTGTAGAGAACATGTCAAAATGGGGTGCTAGTAATACCGTTGTTACGAACAATGATCCCGTTCATTTTCAATCCTTACCTAGCTTTTTTGATGTGATGGTGGTGGATGCACCGTGCAGTGGGAGTGGGCTTTTTAGAAAAGATCCTTCCGCAATAGAAGGATGGAGTTTAGATTTGGTTGCATTATGTGCGCAAAGGCAGCAGCGTATTTTAGCAGACGCTTTACCTGCCTTATCGGAAGGGGGTGTTTTAATTTATGCCACTTGCTCTTACGATCCTTATGAAGATGAAATGATTGCAGATTGGTTGGTACAAGAAATGGGCTTGACACCTCTACCCATTGATTTGAAGCCTGCTTTTGGGATTGTTGAAACAACGGCAAATAACACCGGTGCTCCGGGTTACCGGTTTTATCCAGATCAAATTAGGGGGGAAGGGTTTTTTATTGCAGCCTTTAAAAAAGAAAAAAGTATACCAGCATCCCATATTCCTTTTAAAACAAAAGAGGCTAGTTTAGAAAAGCTTACAAAAAAAATGCAGGAGCAACTAGTACCGCATATTGCATTAGATGGTAACATGGCTACCTTTTTACAATCAGGTATGATTAAAGCAATACCTATTGTATTTGAAGCAAGTATTTTACAACTCGCTTCTCAGTTATATATTAAAAAGGCGGGTGTATCTGTTGGTGAAATAAAAGGACAAGACTTTATTCCAGCCCACGAATTAGCGGTCAGTTATTTGTCACTGCATACTTTTAATGCTATTGATTTAGATAAAGAGCAGGCGCTTTCGTATCTTAGAAGAGCAGACTTTAATTGTAGTGGCGAAAAAGGTTGGAGTTTGATGCGCTACAATGGACTTGGGTTAGGATGGGCAAAAATTTTATCGAATCGAATGAATAATTATTACCCACAGGAGTGGCGTATTTTAAAAGCATAAATCATACCTATGAAAAATAGATTTTTTTGCATGCTAAGCGCAGCAATATTTTTTTTAGCTTGTAATTCTAATGCTCAAAATGTAGACGCAAATACATTTGAACAAAAAATTAATGCAGGTGGCGTGCAGGTATTGGATGTAAGAACCGCAGGAGAATACAGTGGAAGTCATTTAAAAAATGTAATGCTAGCGGACTGGACCGATAAAGCGCAGTTTGCTGAGCGCACAAAATATTTAGATAAAAATAAAACACTGCTAGTATACTGTGCAGCTGGTGGTAGAAGTGGACAGGCGGCGGAATGGTTAAAAGAACAAGGCTTTAAAGAAGTGGTTAATTTACAAGGTGGCATAACGGCTTGGAATGCGGCAGGTAAGCCAGTTGTAAGAGAAGGAGGCGCAGTAGAACTTTCAACTACTGCATTTAATGCTACTATTTCAAGTAATAACCTGGTTCTCGTAGACGTGGGAGCTGCTTGGTGCCCACCTTGTAAAAAAATGGAGCCGGTATTAGAAGCTTTGGCAAAAGAGTTGCAAGGAAAGTATACGCTTTTAAAAGTAGATGGCGGTAACGATGCTACTGTAATGAAAGAAATTGGCGCAGCGGTACTACCCACATATATGGTATATAAAAACGGAAAATTAAGTTGGAAAAAAGAAGGTATTGTTTCGCTCCAAGAATTAAAGGAAGCGCTAACAAAATAAATTTATAGTGCGCTATTAATTTTATAGCCTCTTAAAAAATCTTGGACCTGCATTCTTTTTTTACCTTCCAGTTGCAAGTCAAGCACATGAATGTAACCGTCTGCGCATGCAAATTTCAAATAGGTTTTGTGGTCTGTTACAGTTGCGCCAGCTAAATGGGCGTGGTTGCAAATTTCTTTTTGTGCTGCAAAAATCTTAAATATTTTATCGTCAAGTTTGGTGAGTGCCCCCGGAAATGGAGAAAGCCCTCTAATTAAATTATAAATGCTTGCCCCGTCCTGAGTCCAATCAATGGTACAGGTTTCTGTAAATATTTTAGGTGCATGTTTTAATAGGGAAGGGTCCTCATTAATAATGGTTTCCTGTTCTTTTTCAACCAATGTATGAGTGATAAGTTTAGTTAGTGTCGTTACTAAAAGGTTGGCGCCAAGCACCATCATTTTATCATGAATAGTGCCAGCAGTATCAGATTCGCTAATTGGTAATTTTTCTTGCAATAAAATATTACCGGTATCTATGGCGGCCTTTAATTTAAAGGTAGTTACGCCTGTTTCTTTTTCTCCATTAATAACTGCCCAGTTAATAGGAGCAGCGCCTCTATAAGAAGGAAGTAAGGAGCCATGTACATTAATGGTACCCATGGGCGGCATGTTCCAAACAACTTCGGGTAGCATTCTAAAAGCAACTACTACAAAAAGATGCGCGTCTAATTTTTTTAACGCCTCTACAAATTCAGGGTCTTTTAGTTTTGTAGGTTGTAATACCGCTAAGTTATTTTCTAAGGCATACTTTTTTACTGCACTTTGTTGTAATTGAAGTCCACGCCCTGCTGGTTTATCAGGCGCTGTAACAACGGCACAAATAGTAAACCCTGCTTTAACAAGCGCATCAAGCGATGCTACCGCAAAAGCCGGTGTTCCCATAAAAACAATACGTGTATCCTTTGGATTCATAGCGCTAAACCTTATTCAAAATCTGTATAGAGTAAATATTTTTTTCTAATTTTCTTAAAAGCAGCGAGGCCTTCTGTCCAACTTGCTCTAATTTCTTTTTCTGAAGTGCCTGCCATGATTTGTTTGTGTAGAGCATCATTGCCTGCAAGTTTGTTAAAGAAATAATCGGTAGGCTTGCCTGATTTTGGCGTTATAAAAAACTTTTCTTTTTCAGGAAATAATTTATAAGCTTCAAGTAAATAGCTCAATTGAATTTTACCATCTACTTTTTGTAGCACATCTTTATCTGAGCCTGATAAATTCCAACCATAACAAACCTGATCTTTTAATTTAGGTTCTTTTGCGCCATCTCTACTTGTTGGTGTAAAAGCGTATAAGGTTTTTGGTAAGTTAGGATGTCCAAAAATGGCAAATGGATAATCTGTTCCGCGGCCTTCACTTAATATAGTTCCTTCAAACAAACAATTACTTCCATACCAATACACAGAAGACATGGTGCCTAGGTTTGGAGATGGCTTAACGGGTAAAACATATTTGCTTTTATGTGTGTAGTTTTTGTTTTTAATGATGGTGATGGTTGGAAGTATAGTAGCACTCGCTGCAGCTTTTGCCCATTTTTCTCCAATGAGCATTTTAGCATATTCGCCCATTGTCATGCCATAAACCATTGGAACCGGTTGCATCCCTACAAAACTTTTATAGGCGGTATCTAATACCGGACCATCTACATAAAAACCATTTGGGTTGGGTCTGTCCAAAATAATAAGTGGTTTATTGTTTTCAATGGCCGAATTAATAAATTCCTCCAAGGATGATATATAGGTATAAAATCGAGTGCCTACGTCTTGAATATCAAAAAGCATGACGTCAACATCTTGTAAATCATCGGCACTTGGTCTTCTTTTTTTGCCATACAATGAAATTACTGGGATGCCTGTTGCAGCATCTTTATAATCGCCTACTTTTTCTCCAGCATCGGCAGTGCCTCTAAAACCATGCTCGGGTCCAAAAGCTTTGGTAATATTCATACCTAAACTCACCAGGGTATCCACTAAATGTTTGCTCCCAATTGTAGCGGTATGGTTGGCAAATAACCCAATTCTTTTACCTTTTAAGGCAGGAAGGTATTCGCTGGTTTGATAAGCGCCAGGTTTAATATCTTGGCTAAATGCATTCATACTAAGGGCGAAGGCCAATATAAATAGGTATATTTTTTGCATGTACGTGTTTTTTAAGAGGTTTATGCCTGAAAGTTACTCAAAAATACTTGCCAAAACCTGGTTTTTGGTTTGTACTTTTGCCGTTCGGCCCTGCAAAAATCTTTCAATTACAAATAAATAACATGCAACAAGTTAAAAAAGGTGATACTGTAAAAGTGCATTATCATGGTAAGTTAACAAATGGTTCAACGTTTGATTCTTCGGAAGGAAGAGAACCACTTGAGTTTGAAGTTGGTGGCGGTATGGTAATTCCAGGCTTTGATGATGGTGTTACAGGTATGGCTATTGGCGAAAAAAAGACAGTAACCATTCCAGCAGATCAGGCTTACGGACCTAAGCAAGAAGAAATGGTAATGGAATTTCCAAAAGACCGTTTCCCAGAAGACATGGTACCAGAAGTGGGTATGCAATTAAATATGAGCAATGGCAGCGGACAAAATTTTCCAGTTGTTATTGTGGAAGTAAAAGAAACAGCTGTTGTGCTTGATGCGAATCATCCATTAGCAGGTGAAACACTTATTTTTGATTTAGAATTAGTGGCTATCAATGGCGCTACTTCTATGATCATTATGCCATAGTATAATTTTACAATTTCTTATAAAAGAGCCGCTCTATTTAATGTAGAGCGGCTCTTTTTCGTACATTTAAAACTATGATTATAGCTTATAATTTTACAGTTACCGAACGGTTTTTACGTTACGTGCAAATTGATACGCAGAGCGATCCTGCGGCTACTTGTTTTCCTAGCACAGCCAAGCAATTAAAATTAGCGGAACTACTCGTGCAAGAATTACAAGCGATGGGTTTAACAGATGCCTACTCGGATACAAATGGATACACTTATGCAACCATTCCTTCTAATATTAATCAGGATGTGCCAGTTATTTGTTTTTGTAGTCATATAGATACGGCGCCCGATTGCAGTGGCACAGGCGTGAAGCCCATACTGCATAAAGATTACACGGGTGCTCCCATTATTTTGCCTGACGACACTAGCCAAGTAATTACCACAGAAGCATATCCTTATTTAAAAAAGCATATAGGAAAATCAATTATTACAGCTAGCGGCAAAACATTACTAGGAGCCGATGATAAAAGTGGAGTAGCTATCATTATGGATATGGTGCATTATTTAATGACGCATCCAGCTATTAAACACGGGGACATTAAGATTTTATTTACACCTGATGAAGAAGTAGGTAGAGGTACCGAAAAATTAGACCTGGCCAAAGTGGGTGCTCATGTTGGATTTACACTTGATGGTGGGGAGGTTGGAACATTTGAAGATGAAACCTTTAGTGCAGACGCTGCCACTATTGTAATTAATGGTGTTAGTGCGCACCCCGGATATGCAAAAGGGAAAATGGTTAATGCCATAAAAATTGCTGCAGAAATTGTAGCTGCGTTACCAAAAGATTCTTGGTGCCCTGAGGCCACCAGTGGCAGAGAAGGTTTTGTGCATCCAGTAGGCGTAAACGGTATTCAGGAAAAAGCAACGATTGATTTTATTGTGCGTGATTTTGATACGGCAACGCTGGCTGTCCATGAAAAAAAGCTATTTGATGTAGCGCAAAACGTTGTTTCAAAATACCCAGGTGCAAACATTACTTGTTCTGTAACGGAGCAGTACCGAAATATGAAAGAAATTATTGACCAGCATCCACATATTACAAGCCTAGCAAAAGCCGCATACCAAAAAGCGGGGCTCACTATGGTTAAAGAGCCTATACGCGGCGGTACAGACGGCTCTCGGTTAAGTTTTATGGGACTTCCTTGCCCCAATATATTTACCGGCATGCAAGCTATTCACAGCAAACATGAGTGGGTGGGGGTAACTGATATGGAGAAATCAGTAGAAGTACTCGTAAATATTTGTA
>JBMSJE010000082.1:0-6378 GCA_049418605.1 Sediminibacterium sp.
GGTTCAAAAAAACGAGCGTAAAAGGAGCGGGTTAGATAAGATTATCAATTTTTTTAAGCAACCCACACACCAAACTGGACTGGCACAAAATAATGAGTTTGAGATTGTTGCAAACGTTAAAGAGTCGCCCCATTTACGTGCTTTTCAAAATCAAAAGTGGAAAATTGTAGATGGTTCTGACCCTGAAATGGTTCAAACAGCTATGCGTATGTCATGGGATGATATTGTTGTTAAACCCATCAACGTAAAACAAAAAATATACAAGCTAACTTTTACAAGATTGCTTACCGTGCGAGGTTCTGGTGAACAAAATAAAAGTTTAACGGTGCAAGCAAGCCCTGTAAATATAAGCGATACTGCATTTGCTAAGCAATTGGTGAACTATGATCATACCATTGTTAAAATGAATAATGAAAAGCTTCGTTTAGAGGCCGAAGCGGATTTGGTGAGCAGTTTTCGAATCAGACAAATGGGTATTTGGAATATTGATAAAATTATGAATAAAGAAGACCTCGTAACAGTATCAGTAAAATTTGATTTTGAAAAAGAGGTAGATCCTTTTGTGAATCACATCAAGCTTTTTGTTTTGCATGAAGATGATAATTCAGTTATTTATTACTTACCACAAGATTGGAAAAACGTCAAGCTTTCTAAGGTTAAACGAAACTCTTTGATAGCTGTTTTGCCGGGAAATCGCGTAGCTGTTGTAGATGCAAATACTGTTAAATCAAAAATGCAAATGGGCGGATCAGTAATTAATTTTACTACTAAAATTGATTACTCTACAAATGTTTTGGTGTCAAAATAGTTATTTAATAGTGGTACTGGATTGGTGTAAAACGATAAGGCATCCATTTTCTTATTCATCCATTTTGGTAGGATTGTTCCAATAGAATAGTGTAAGTGTGCAGGGGTATTTTTGGCATTACCAGTATTGCCTACTGTGCCAATTTGCGTTCCATTATTTACAATACTTCCAGCATGTGTTTGTATTTCTTTGAGGTGCGCATAATAGTGGGTCTTAAATGCTGGGCCTAAAACCACCACCACATTGCCGCCTAGTGAAAATACCCCCGTGTAGATGACAATTCCTTTGGAGGCAGAAATTACAGGCGTACCTGCTTTGGCAAAAATGTCAACGCCTTTATGTTTGTGACCTGCCCTTGGCGCTCCAAAGGCTTTTTGATCGTAACTGCGTTTGGTACTCCCTAAAACAGGGGATGTAAAGGTCCAGCTGCTGTAATTATAGAGGCAAAAGAGGGTAATGACAGCCAGTGTTACCCCAAGGATGATCTTTGTTTTGTTGGTTTTCATGAGATAAATATCAATAAAATAAGCACTGAATTATAGCCCTAAGTAAACTTTAACAATTTTATTATATAATTTATATAAAAAATATAAAATAGTAATTACATTTGCTAAAATTTGTGATTATGCTATTACTTCTTCTGACGGATGATAATAATCTGACTATTACGCTAGACAACTTATTTCATATATCTACTGGCATTTTAGAGGATAAACACGAGCGGTTTATTGATTTGGGGGACGAACAGAGAAAGGTTTGGTTTTTGCATATGGGTGACATGCTTTCTGATCATGGGCTTATTGATTTTGAGAATATAGAGCAAAACGAAACTAGATTATTAGCTAGTCGTTTAAGGCGAGAAAAATTTTTGGCTTCAAAAAATCGTAAGATTGAAAATAAGGATGTTGAACTCATCCCTTTAACTTCTAAAAAGTTAATTCAACCTACCGACTATTTGCTTTGTATCCGTGGAATACCAACTGGGTATTCTGTAATGCGCTCTTTGAAAAAACTGTCTAAATTCCCTGAGTTTAAAAATTTTGCTGCTGCAGCTACACATCACTTTGTAATTTTTAAATTACGTGAAAACTATGCCCACATGAATGTGGAGTTTGTTCATTTAATTCTCGATTCTATTGTCAAAAATGATATACTTGAATTGTATAACAAGAAACGAAAAGCAATAGAGGAGAGAAGAAGAGGGGAAGTTGAGCTCCTTATTTCACCCGTTGTTATTACAAGCATTAGAGAAATCAAGGATATTTTAATTACCATTCCCAAGCAAATTGATAGGCAAGAAAAACTTGTTAATATGCACAACGAATTGATAGAAGAAGCAGAAAAATTAAGGGATAAAGCCAATACATATTTAGAAAAGATTAAAAATTTAGAGTATTTAAATCCTACATTATAATTAGCATGACACAGGTTAAAAATATAGCTACATTAGAAATTACAAGCGATGCAAATTTGACGGCATTAAAAACATCAAAATTGCATGTCGTTTGTTCAGCAAATTCAGAAAACAGTTTTTGCAATACCTTTTTATCTAGTGTAGGAGAGACTGCCTCAAGCATTAAGCGGTTTTGCGATACAGTGAATACAAAGTATGAACCAGGTTGCTTGTTTCCGAGGCATACGCTTACGTTATTTCCGCTATTCAGATCTGATAGAGCTAGCACAGAGGAGCTTGATTTACGCAAGTTTATACAAGATGTTTT
This sequence comes from Sediminibacterium sp., assembly GCA_049418605.1. Classification (GTDB taxonomy): domain Bacteria; phylum Bacteroidota; class Bacteroidia; order Chitinophagales; family Chitinophagaceae; genus Sediminibacterium. The sequence goes on from JBMSJE010000082.1 coordinate 2,530, forward strand.
TTTGGCTCAAGACAAATACTTTAAGTCAAACGCTATGCTATTTTGCTTTGATGCTGCTAGTTGGCCAGACATGGGACGCCTTAAAAGTATTCTTTTAGAGGAATTGGAAGCACATCCTTTACCAAATGTAGAAACAGTCTATTTCTATTAATTAATTGATTATCAATTAAAAACTAATTTTAGAATCTTAAAGAATTCTTAAATTATAAAAAAAATATAAAAAAATAAAGCAAAATATAAAATTTAGTTCTACTTTTGCACTCGCAATTAAAAAACACCTATATGTCTAATCAACCATCTGCTTACTGTCAACTAAATATTGTTGGTGAGATTCAAGAAAAGCATGTCGATTATTATCAATTGCAAGAAAATTCAGGGTTGGTTATCAAGTTTCCAAAAAACCTTGTTTTTGCAAATGGCTTAAAAATTGAAGATCAAAAAATTGGCTTAACAAAAAGCTTATATGATCGTTGGCTAGAAATTGAAACAGCTGAAAAATTGAAAGCTTACAACGAGTTGTTGTACAACAATTTTAGCAAGCTCTTTGACATACGGGAAAAAATAACAACTGAAAAAGGGTTTTATTATTTACAACCCAGTTGGTTGTATTCGGGTGGTATATACATAGGAACATTCAGGTATACGCTTGGGGCCTTATTTAATACTTGGCTAACCTCAGATCGATTAAACTATCAGGGTAACCAAATTATTAAGATTGGAGGTTCTGGTTTATCTGGTGCAAATATTTATGAAGCCTGGGATCTAGTGAACAAAAAAATAATAAAGGGTAGTGTTAGTGACCCTCAAATTCACTGGCATCAATATGTTAAAGTATTTAGAAGTTTAGGTGAAGAAAAAAGGTTTGGTACCGGACAAAATTTTCTTCAATCTAAAAATTTACTTGACACACTTGAAATTAATTTTTAACAAAATAAAATAATTCATATGAATTTAAAACAGGCGCTCAAGCGTAAAAACAGATTAGTAGGCTTAATTGCCGAAGAATACATAAAAGTGTCTCAATACAATAGTGTTGATGATGTAAACCAAAGACCTTACTCTGTTAAAGAGGCTTTACAAAACTGGTTAAAACTTACCGATGAACTAATTGAGTTAAAGTCTAAAATACAGATAGCGAACAATAAGGTAAATGATAAAATATTCAGGCTAGCTGAATTAAAAACACAAGTTAAACAGTTAAAAAAACTTGATTGTACAAGTGGGCTCTATTACTCAAAATGGTCAGACGATAAAGTGGTAACGAAAGTTGCTGAAATAGAAGTTATAGAGCGCGATAAAATGGTAAAAGAGATGGAAGCTCAAATTGAGAAGATTCAAGATGAGCTAGATGAGTGGAACCATCAAACAATACTACCTTAACAGGTAGCGGTTGGGGGAGAGGGGATAGTAATAAATATCAGTGCCATTGTGCACAAATCAGCAAATTCTGGCTAGTTGATGATACAGATGACGATAAAGTATTCAACCTTTTTATTTCATCTTTCAATGCTTTTCAGGTCAAAACGCAACACTCTTTACGATATTTTTTATTTGAACTTCAACCCCAACTTAATCATTTGTTAAAGTATCTCCTTTGTACATAGAATAAAAACCTTAACTAGACTTTTGCACCAATATGACACTAATCATTCATCCTCAAGATAAGTCTACGGACTTTTTACAACCAATTTATGCGAACATACCAAATAAAAAGGTAATTACCGGTGGGTTAACCTATGCCCAAGTAGAAGAAGAAGTTAAAAAACATGACGAAGTTATTATGTGCGGACATGGGTATATGGGAGGTCTTTTTTCGATTTCAAATTTCCCTGGTTTAAATCACACCAGTTATATTGTTGATTATAACATGGCTTCGATTTTGAAAACCAAGAAAAAAATTGTTACAATATGGTGCTATGCCAAAAACTATATTGAAAACAATAACATTAAAAACTCACTACATTCTGGAATGTTCATCAGCGAATTAGGTGAAGTATGGTGTTCGGGACATAAAAATATTACACAATCAATGATTGATGAGAGTAATAGCTGCTTTTCAGAAGAGCTAGGATCATTGATAGCATTGGCACCAAAACAAATATACGAGGCTATGCAACATGGGAAATATGCCAAATTGGCTCAATCCAATTTAATTGCAAAATACAATTCTGATCGCCTCCACTATGATGCTTCGTTAAACGTAAACGCAATATAAACGGTGTTGTGTTTCTAACATCTAAACAATAAACGAATGAATATAGATTGGCTACTATACTTTTCTGCTGCATGTTTTGTGCTCGCATTTTTTGCCTACTTAATGGATAAAAATGAAAAGTACAAGTTAAATACTTCTTATGTTCAGTTTTGCAGAGAAGTGATGAAATGGACAGGGCCTATACTTGTTGCCGAGGGGGTAAAATATTATCCATCTATAACAGTGCGGTATAATAAGGCATCTAAAAAAATGGGGATTTATGTACCATCTACTAATTCCATTGTAATTTATTTAAAAAGTCATGAGGGTAATGTAGCTGAAATTTGTTCGACCGTTTTGCATGAAATAAAACACCATATACAATCAAAAAAAGATCCTGCTTTTCGAAAACTAATGAACTATAAAAAGTATGGCTATTACAACAATCCTATCGAAGTAGCGGCGAGAAAATTTGAATTAGCGCATTGTAAACAGTGTTTAGCAGATTTGTGTAAAAAGGGTATTTTAAAAAAGGTCTAAAACATAGCTATGAAGTATACGTCAACTAAAACCCTTATGGATATTGAGTTTGAGCAATTGAATAAACGTATTGCTGGGTTGCATTTTGGTATTTCATCTGGATATCCATTGTTCGATGAATCATTGGGGGGCGCTGGCTTTGAAAATGGTTCTCTAATTGTTGTAGGTGGTCGTCCTGGTATGGGGTCTACCATGCTTGCATTAAATATTCTCATAAATCAAATTGGAAATTTTAATGATAATGAGGTATCTATTTATATCGCTACAAAAGATAGCGCTGCAATTATGATGCAACGAATTTTAGCAGTAGCCCATGAAACTGAAATTGCTAGCCTGCAAAATGGAAAAATATCAATGGAACAATTAGAACGAATAAAAAACGGTGACATTGGTTCGAAATTAGAAAATAGTTTGGTTTTAGTAGAAGCGGAAAAGCCAACGATTCAAGAGATTCGTAAGCTCATTGAGCAGTTGACCAGCCAAGGAAAAAAGATTAAATTTTTGACCATTGATACGGTACATAGTTTACATGTTGGTGGCCAGGTAGCAGGGGGAGTGGGTATTGAAAAAATGTTAGATGATCTTAGGGTGATTGCTGCCAAATTTCAATTTCCAGTTCTGTTATTAGGTGAGGTTTTACGAAGTGTAGAATACCGTGAGGGACCCAAAATTCCTCAGCTCAAAGATTTAAAGGATTCTAGACCCATCACATCAAGAGTGGATCAGGTATACTTTGTTTTGCGGCCTACGTACTACGAAATTCCGGGTGAATCCTGTGTTTTAGATAATGATTTTCAACTAATATGTAAAAAAAATAAATATGGACCCTTACATTTCATGGATTTGCACTTTAATCTGAAGAATTTGAAGATCACAACTGCCCCAAGCTTGAATTAATTATATGTTCTATTAAGCATGGTAAGCAGTGGAATAGAATATATATAACATACTGTTAAACAATAGTTTATGTTAATTTAACCTAAAAATAATACTTCCTGAGATATTAAAACTTTTCGTAAATTTAAAACCCTCCCAAACATTAAAAGTTCACATAAAATGAGTGTAAAATTTATACATACCGCCGACTTGCAATTAGCAAAGCCATATGGTTCTAT
>JBMSJE010000083.1:0-6374 GCA_049418605.1 Sediminibacterium sp.
TACAGATATTAATAGTTCCCCCGGATTTAAAAAATGCCCGACCTTTATGGTTGGGCATTTGTTTTTACACCCTCCTATTCATGATTCGTAGCTGTTGTCACATACTCCTCATTCTAATATCATTTATTTTGATAAATGAACATGTTTGTGCACAAGAAAATTCATTCAATCAAGGTTTAAGAGACTCCACATTTTTATTGAAAAGCAAAAAAGGGATATTGAAAAAACTGGGAGATGCCATTTGGATTGATGCACCTCAGTTTGACATGCAAAATAATTCGAGTATCATTAAAAACGAATTACCCTTTACTAAGTTCAAAGGAAAAGTTATACATCAAATACAGGTAAATAGTGTTTCCTATGAAATGCCTTTTAATGACACTATGCCATCTGGTAAAAAAATTAAACGAGCAGTTGAAGAAGCATTATATAATAGTACGACCAATAAAACAATGCTTAAAAACTTATTTTTTACTGCTGGGGATACATTGTATCCATACCTAATTGCTGATAATGAAAAATTTTTAAGAGAACTACCCTTTATTCAAGATGCCAGAATCATTGCATCCATTGACCCCACAGACACAACTGGCGTAATTATGCAAATTCAGTGGAAAGATATTTTTCCTATTGGCGGAAGTGCAAACATTGGAAGTTTGCAATCATTTAATGCGGAAATGAGCCATAACAATTTTCTTGGTTTAGGGGATAAAATTCAGGTTAATGCGCTTTACGATTTGGACAGAAGGCCATTAGCTGCGACAGGATTTGAATACATTAAAAGAAATGCATTTGGTACCTTTTTAAATGTAACAATTGGTGTCGATAAAATTAAGCCCGCATTTAATAGTGGGCGTAGAGAAGAATATGCACGTTATATAAAGGGAGACTTACCACTTGTTAGCCCCTATCATAGTTTTACGGGTGGGTTTGAATTTGGAAAATACGCGTCTAGTAATACGTATAACACTAGGTTCCCCTACCAACATATGTACAAGTATGCATATGGTATGATGGACGGGTGGATGGGTATTAATATTGGCGCAGGCCCTAGGGTAAAAGACAACTTACAAACTAGGCTTCGTAAGTTTATAAGTTTTAGAGCGGTTTCAAAAAGATTTAGCGAGATCCCAGATACAGCAAACATCAAATACGATATTCATTATAGCAATATTGATGCAGGGCTTATTGCCTTTAATATATTTAAACAAGAATACTACCATACAAATTTCATTTATGGGTTTGGACGAAATGAAGACGTCCCAGAAGGATATAGTTTTTCGGTGGTAAGTGGTTTAACCCAAAGAAACACGCGCACTAGACCTTATATAGGTATCGATTATGAAAGAGACTATTTTTCTGATCAAAAAAACTACACCAATTTTATATTAAAATTAGGTGGGTATTTACACAAAGGATCAATAGAAGATATTAGCTTTTTAAGTGCCGTCAATTATTTTACAGTGCTCAAAAAGTTATCTAATCCAAAATGGTCTAAAAGAAGTTTTGTGCAAATCAGTGCTACGCAACAATTAAATACCATATTAAATGAGCCACTTTATTTGCGTAGCGAGTTTGGTATTCCAACCTTTAAAAACGACAATATACAAGCAGCTACTAGGGTTTCATGTAATATAGAATCAGTGTTTTATAACAAAGTAAAATACTACGGGTTTAGCTTTGCCCCTTTTATGTTTGTAAATAGTAGCTATATAAAATTAATTGGAGAGGCTTTACAAAAAGGAAGTATTTACACGGCGCTTGGTCTAGGATGTAGAACAAGAAATGAAAACCTAGTTTTTGGAACCATTGAGCTAAAAGCTTATTATTATCCGCGTACTATTTCCAATATGACCCCTTTAAATGTGAGCCTCACAACAGGGTTACGATTTAGGTATAATAGCCAACTTATTCGAAAGCCTGATTTTGTTCAATTGAACTAAATAATAGCTAAATTCTACAACCTTTATACAGGAGATTTGTTATAAAAATATCAATACAAATACTATGGTTCAAGCCTATAATTTTTTAGCTAGTTGGCAACTTTTTCCTGAAAAATGTTCCTTTGAACATGGACTTGCTCCAAAAAGTGGAAATTATAAAATTGAAAGCATCAATAATGGACATGCATTGCTCATAAGCAGCAATTGGGTAAGTATCGAAAACGAAGCTTTTTATACCCAGCACGAAGTGGTACCCGATGCTTCATTAAGAGCTTTTGATAACCAAACTTTTGCTGATAGCATATTTTCTGAAATTCCCAATGCTTCTACCCTAGTTACACGCTTCATCAAAGATGAACAAACGAAACTAGATGTAACACATGAAATACTAGCCAATGGTTATTTAAAAATCACTCAAAAAGGTATCAAACCTGATGGAGATACTTTTACCAACACAGAAATTTACCACAAGCAATTAAGTGTTATGCCATATGCGGCATCTGCTGCTGGCGTTGCCATTAGACCCACCAAAGAAGGTGTTATCAAACACAAAGCTTTATGGGCAATGGAAGAGCAAACAAATATGCAGCTTGATCAAATTAAGCAACAAATTGAGTTACTAGCAAAGCAAGCACAAGAAATCAGGAAGCGTAAAGAATTAAGTTTAATGATTTATGAAGCTAAACTTGGATTCAAACCTCAAATTGGCCATACTTATCATTTGTATGAGAAAAATGATGGCAACCACATGCTCTCTTTGGTATCACCTCAGGAATGGGGCGGACATGGGCCATTCAAACAATTTATTTCAAGTGTTCGACTACTCGCAGATCATACTTGGGTAGAACTGAGCGAATAAAGGCTTCCGCCTTTTTCAAATAATTGATCTACACGTTTTTCTACGGCCGCATCTTTTTCTAGCACAGGTGCATGATGTGGTTTAATTCTTGCATCAATGACAATTGGTCCTGTACATCCCCAATGTTTATTTTGGGTGAAAGACCCAATACCATAAATATCATGTGATGGATTACTTCTTGTATATGTAACCCATAAATAGTTATTAAGTGTTTGCGCAGTAAAACTAGCATCATCGCAAAGTACAATAATGGCAGTACCTGCTAACGCTTCGTTTGCATTAGATACCTGCGCATTTAATTGGGTTACTTGCGCCTCTGTATCTTGTGCATTCGTGTAAGCTGGTGCAGAAATACAAACTACACCAGGCATGGCAAGATGACCGCTACCAAAGCCTTCTAACGTATTAAATATAGTTGGAACTGTTTTTGTTAATGTTCTTATTTTATCGCCATAAGCAGCAAAAACTACTTTACTTCCACTATTAATGCTCGTTCCAGAATAATCGAGGGTATCCATGGTGGTGTTCGTATAAAAATGAACATCTCTCGAAAGGTTAATACGTTCAAGTAAGTAAGTCATAAATGAAAGCGTATCCTGTGCATCAATATGCTCGGAATCTGATCCTGTAATAAATAAAAACTTAGCCAAACTTAATTGACCGGTTCCTAAAATATGGTTGGCAATGGTTAATAGTTCGGCAGGTTGCTTGGTGGGTGTATACGGCGTGTAACGTTCGCTACCCACTGCTAATAGCAACGGGTGCACACCAGCAGCATCTACTGCATGTACCGATTTTAATCCAGGAATGTCTTGTGGAATAGCATCACCCGTTATTTCATGAATGAGTTGTCCAAAACTAGTGTCTTCTTGAGGTGGACGGCCCACTACCGTAAACGCCCAGATAGCATCTTTTTTTGCGTACACTTTATGTACACGCATGAGCGGAAAAGGATGTTGTAAACTATAATATCCAAGGTGGTCTCCAAAAGGACCTTCTGGTTTATTTTCGTTAGGGTATACTTCGCCAGTTATTACAAAATCGGCATCAGTACTCAAACAAAAGCCATCATCATAAGTATATCTAAATCTGCGCGAACCCAATAATCCAGCAAAAGTCATTTCACTAATTCCTTCTGGTAGCGGCATTACTGCTGCAACACTATGCGATGGTGGCCCTCCAATAAAGCAACTCACTTTTAATGGTTGCCCTTTTTTATTGGCCTTGGTTTGATGCACACCAATACCCCTGTGTAATTGATAATGAAGTCCAATTTCTTTATCAAGTTCATATTCGTTTCCCGTAAGCTGTATGCGGTACATACCAAGGTTGGCATTAAAAATACCTGGCTTGTCAATGTCTTCGGTGTAAACCTGAGGCAGGGTAACAAATGCACCGCCGTCTTTTGGCCAATGCTTTATAAGCGGTAGGTCAGAAATATTAATTTCTTGATATTTTACGGGTTGCCTGAGCGGATTTTTTAATGGAAGTGCTTTAATGGCAGCAAGTCCAGCCTGAAAATTATCTATGGGGTGCTTGATCGCATCCACCGGATTATTTCTTAATTGAATGAGCCTTTTGACAGCATTTAAACTATGCCTAAAAATGTATTTGCTTCTTTCAAGGGTTCCAAATATGTTAGAAACAGCTCTAAATTTTGATCCTTTTACGTTTTCAAATAAAATGGCAGGCCCTCCCATTTCATAGACACGCAGATGGATAGCCGCCATTTCTAAATGAGGGTCAACTTCTTCTTTAATGCGTACTAAATGACCTGCTTTTTCTAAATCTAATAAACAGGCTTCTAATGATGGATAAGACATACTACACTAACAATTTTGTATCGATATAGTTCGTAATAATTGCCTGCAATTTAATGCATAAGGAGTCAAGATTTTAGTATTTTTACAACATGACCCATTTAAGTGTAAACATCAACAAAATTGCCACTTTACGTAATGCGAGAGGCGGCAATAACCCCGATGTCATTAAAGTAGCGCTCGACTGCGAGAAATTTGGCGCCGATGGTATCACCGTTCACCCCAGGCCCGATGAACGTCATATCACTTATAAAGACGTACATGATTTAAAAAAGGCACTTACAACTGAATTTAATATAGAAGGTAACCCCACCGAAGAAAAGTTTGTTAGGTTGGTATTAGAAACAAAGCCACACCAAGTAACCCTTGTGCCAGATGCCCAAGGTCAACTCACCAGTGATCATGGTTGGGATACCATTAAACATCAAGAATACTTAATTCAAACTATTGCGCTTTTTAAGGATGCAGGCATCCGAGTTTCAATTTTTGTAGATCCAATTACTGCTATGGTTGAAGCTGCTGCAACAACCGGTACCGACCGAATAGAACTTTATACCGAGTCTTATGCAACTGCTTTTGCTAAGGGCAATAAAGAAACAGCGATTGTGCCTTATTCCGAAGCTGCAAAACTTGCACATCAACTAGGATTAGGCATAAACGCTGGTCATGATTTAGACCTTCAAAACCTTGCCTATTTTAAAAATGAAGTTCCTTATTTAAATGAAGTAAGTATTGGGCATGCACTTGTGTGCGATTCCTTATATTTAGGATTACATAATACCATTCAACTCTATAAAAGACAACTTCAATAATTGCCACTATGAAAAAAATAATGCTTGCATTTCTTGTGTTACTCAGCACCACTAGTTTTGCGCAAAAAATTAAACCCGTATTACCCGTTCCTACCAAAGAGCATTTAGCTTGGCACGAAAAAGAATTTTATTTGTTTATACATTTTGGCCCTAACACTTTTACCGATAAAGAATGGGGAGATGGTAAAGAAGATCCAACTGTTTTTGCACCTACCCAGCTTGATTGTAACCAGTGGGTACGTGTTGCAAAACTAGCTGGCGCAAAGGGTATAATATTAACAGCTAAACACCACGATGGTTTTAGCTTGTGGCCTTCTAAATATAGTACGCATACGGTTAGAGAAAGCAAGTGGTTAGAAGGCAAAGGTGACGTGGTTCGTATGTTATCTGATGCATGTAAAAAAGGTGGTCTAGAAATGGGTGTTTATATTTCACCATGGGATAGAAACCACCCTGATTATGGTACGCCTAAATACAATGATATTTACATTGCTACCATGAAAGAATTATTAACTGGCTATGGTAAATTTTTTGAACTATGGTGGGATGGTGCCAACGGCGAAGGACCTAATGGCAAAAAACAAGAATACACTTTTAGACGTTTTGAAGATTCGGCATTTGCCTATCAACCACATCTTATGATATTTAGTGACATTGGACCAAGTATTAGATGGTGCGGAAATGAGCGTGGAATCATTGGTAATACCAATTGGAATTTATTAGATACTGCTGGTTTTTATAGAGGTCATGGTGGACCACTAGAAGACACCCTTAACCAAGGTAACGTAAATGGTAAATTATGGATTCCAGCAGAGGCAGATGTGTCTATTAGACCAGGATGGTTTTACCATACCAAAGAAGACAACAAAGTAAAATCTCCCAATGCTTTATTTAATTTGTTTTTAAAATCTGTGGGCAATGGCGGTAACTTATTATTAAA
>JBMSJE010000084.1:0-6302 GCA_049418605.1 Sediminibacterium sp.
GTTGGGAATGTTGCATCATCTTTCCAGTGTGGTGCAATGTTTGGATCTAACTTGTTAACAACATACATGTCTGTTAAACCCCAACCTGGGTAAGTTAAATAGTCACCAGCTTCTGCATACCATCTGTTGTAACCATCGTTTACAACATTAAAGTCAGCAGTAATACCAGCATCAGCAGCAGTTTTAACAGCAGCCCAGTTAACAGCAGCAAGTTCTGTTGAGTTACGTGGCGTGTTAGATAAAATACGTGCGATGTATGAGTTAGCCATTGCTTTTAAAGTAGTGTTAGACACCGGAGCAGCAGTACCCATCCATGTGGTAGGCACAGAAAAAGAAGAACCACATAAAGTAATTGCTTCGTTTAAGTATCCAACAGCTGCATCAGCAACTACTTTGTAAGACTTTGCATCAGATAATTTAGCACCTGGGATGGTTGTTTTTTCATCCACAATAAATGCTTTATCAAAGTTTAATGCAAGAACGCCATAAGCAATACCCATGTTAAAACGAGCGTATGCTTTTACTAAATTATCATCGGCACCATTTACGCCAATTTTAACACCACCGTTCATTGCTTTGATAACATTTGATGCGGTATTAATTACCGAATACATTTTATCAAAAGTATGCTTAGTAGTTGCTTGGTAAGGATAGTTAGGTGCGTTGTTCCACTCTCTACGTGGTTCCCAAGACATATCACGCATTGCTTGGTTACCCCAAGAACAAGTTACGTTGTCGGCAGAGGTAGCCATAAACATGGTCATACCGCTATAGCTTTGAGCACCAGAATAGTAAGCGTTAAATAAACCACTGGCAACGTTGTAAACGTCTTCGCCACTAGCGTATACTTTCTTAAAATCGGGTTGGTTTTCATTTTGAACATCTAGCGTTTTTTTACAAGATGCAAAACTTAAAACACCAATTGAAAGAAATAATAAAAATTTATTTTTCATGTTGTTTGGTTTTCTATTGTTTAGAAATCAAATGATAAAGAGAAAGCTACGTTTCTGTAGTTAGGGTATGAACCAGTATCGTCAAATGGACTTCTGATTGAACCAACTTCAGGATCGTAACCACTGTACTTTGTAAAAGTTAATAAGTTACGTCCAATGATTCTAGCATTCATTGTTTTAACAACTTTGCTCAAACCTGGAAGTGCACTTCCTTTTACAGTGTAACCAATGGCTAATTCTCTTAATTTAACAAAAGATGCATCTTCTACCCAATAGCTGTTATTGGTGTTTACATCATAAAATGCTTGGTAGTAATCGTATGCTTTCTTTTCAGAAGCAGCTTTACCGCCCATATCCATGATACCATTTCTGTTATCACGTGTTAACCACTGAGATTTTCTGTTGTAAACATCTCCACCGCTCTTGATATCAAATAAGAAATACAAGGTGAAGTTTTTGTAAGAGATGTTGTTGCTGATACCCATTGTGAAATCTGGTAAACCAGAACCCATTTTAACAAACGCTAATGAACCATTTGCATCGTTTAATTTAACAGGCTTTTCTAATAAAGTACCTGCGGTTCCTTTAGGAATTACATATCCTTCATTGTTTACTTCATAATCAGCAATTGATTTACCAGCAGGTAATTGCTTGCTCATTTGATCTAAAGATCTAACCCAGTCGTAGCCATAAATAGCACCGTAGGTTTCACCTTTTTTGATGAAGAATAATCCATCAGGACCAGATTGGTATGCAGGAACTGGAAGTTCGGTGATCACTGTCTTTGTTTGACCAAAAACAACGTTTGTATTCCAAGAGAAGTTTTTAGACTTCACCCAGTTTGCACCTAAAGTAACTTCTAAAGTTTTAGACTCTACAGTACCAGCGTTTTGGAATTGAGAAGTAAAACCATCATTTACGAAAGGAATAAGTGGCACGTTCAAGAACTGATCTGATGTAGTAGATTTTGCATAGTTCACTTGTAAGTTAAACTTCTTTAAGAAGTCTACGTCGATACCAAATTCAGTTTCCGCAGTTTGAGAAGGTCTTAAGTTTTTGTTACCTTTTTGACCAGGAGAAGTTACACCATTAGAAATGTTGTAGGTTTCATACTGCCAGTTAAAGCCAGGACGTAAACCAGCAGTTCCATGTGCTGCACGTAATTTAAATTCGTCTACACCAGGAATTTTAATATCCTCAGATAAACGGTATGCACCTGATACACGGTAGTAGCTAGCCCACTTAGCCTCAGAACCGAATAATGAAGAACCATCATAACGGTACATCGCATCTAATAAGTAGCGGTCTTTGTAATCAAGTGAAATAACACCAAAGTAGTTTCTAGCTCTGATGGTTTGTTTTTGAGAACCTGCATCTCTGATGGTTGTAAAGTTTTCCATAGTAGGTAAATCTCTTACAGCAAATTGAGAAGAGTATACTTCAAAATTCTCATAGAACTTATCTTCAAATAAATATGACAACTTACCTTTTACGCTAAGGTCTTTGTATTTCTTAGGTGCAAGGTTTAAAGTTGCTTGTGTATTTTGGTTCATGGTATGATCGAAGTACTTATAAAGGCTACCCTTTGTGTAAACGATACCATACGCATTACCACCACCATTACCAACAGTCCAAGTATCATAAGGGTTGTATGAAGTATAGTGGTAGTTGTTTGATTCGATTGTGTGTGCAACGTCTAAACTAGCCCACTTTGTAAACTTAACGTTTGCAGAGTAGTTACCAATCCATCTTTGAGAAACGTCATCACGCTTATTTTTCCAAGTAGAATAAAACGGATTACGCTCGTTACTCCAATGGTTGTGACGTAAGTAGTATGGTTGGCCATCTACTGGGTTAGCTAAGTTTAAATCATTGTCTGGCTCAGCAAGTACAATGTTAAAGAAGATACCGCCACCATCACCAGGATACTGGGTTCTAGTATTGATCACAAGGTTTGTAGCAGAAAGCTTTAACCAAGGAGCAATTTGGTGATCTAAGTTTAAACGGAAGTTTTGACGTGCATAACCATTGGTATTTTGAACGATACCAGTTTGCTTGTTATTTTCAAAAGAAGCAAACATGTTTGTTTTTGCATAACGGCTAGACACAGCAACATAGTTGGTCATGTTTGTACCGGTACCAAAAAACTCTTTTTGCAAATCTCTTGTAACAGCAAAAGGATTATCTAAATAGTGGTCTGCAGCAATTTTTCTTGAACCAACAATACCTGGGTTATAACCACCCGCATAGTTTGCAGGGTAAGTAACGCCAGCATACTTGGTGTATACTTTTTGAGTAGCCCAATCAGAAGCTAATTCAAAAGCATGGTTTTCTGCAAGGTCAATGTAGTTAGCGATTTGTTGGAAACCAACTTCATTTCTAACAGTAACTTTAGAAGAACCAATATCTAATTTGTTACCTCTTTTAGAAACGATAGCGATTACACCGTTTGCCGCTCTTGAACCATAAAGTGCAGATGCCGCAGCACCTCTTACCACTTCCATTGCTTCAATGTCGTCAACGTTGATGTCAGCTAGAGAACCATCAAGGATAACACCATCCACTAAAATAAGTGGAGAAGAACCAATACCTAAGTTGTTGTCACCACGTAACAAGATATCAACGCCAGCTCCTGGAGAACCAGAAGTCATGCTAACTCTTGCACCGGCAACTTTACCAACTAGTGCACCTGCTGCAGAAACAGCTGGAACAGCACTTAATCTTTCTTCACCTACTCTTGTTACAGATACGGTCATTTTTTTCTTTGATGTAGCACTAGCTACACCCGTTACAATTACTTCATCAAGCGCACTTGTTGAAGGTTGAAGGGTAACAGTCATTCCTTTTTTAGCCGCGATGATTACATCGGTAAAGCCAACATAAGAAACGGTAAGTGAAGTACCTACTGCTACTCTAATACTAAATTCACCGTTACCGCCAGTTAGTGCGCTAACGTTTCCAGATTTAACAGTTGCTCCAGAAAGAGCAGCACCTGAATTAGATAGTACTTTACCATCTATAACAGTTTGCTGCGCTAACGCATACTTACTTGATGTAAGCATGAGCACTGCAACCATGAAAAATAAAAATTTTCTCATTTGCATATTATTTGGTTAAAAAATAAGACTCTAAGTTAAGTAATAATCAACTATTTGTTAAAACTTTTTAACAATTGAGTGTAAATCATTCAATTTCAATGAATTATAGCCTAACTAACGATCGTTTTTTTCGATCAAACGGCAATATAAAAGGATGAATGGTAAAAAAATATGCTTTTATGGAGCCTCATTTTAGGGTACTTTTGCGGCATGTTAGTACTCGACGGAAAAATTGCAGCAGCAGCTGTAAAAGCATCATTGCAAGCGCAAACTGCAGCAATTGCAGCAAGTGGTAAAAGAGCGCCACATTTAGCTGCTATATTAGTGGGAAATAACGGAGCTAGTGAAACCTATGTAGCGAGTAAGGTTAAAAACTGTGAAGAAACAGGCTTTATTTCTTCACTCATTCGTTTAGACGAAAACGTTTCTGAGGACATCTTGTTAGCAACCATCCAACAGCTCAATAACGACAATACCGTAGATGGTATTTTAGTGCAACTTCCTTTACCCAAACATATCAGTGATCAAAAAGTAATTGAAGCCATTGATCCTAAAAAAGACGTGGATGGATTTCATCCGGTAAACGTTGGAAAATTAGTACAAGGCCTTGAAACCTTTATCCCAGCTACACCTTATGGCATCATGTTGTTGCTAGAACATTTTAATATTGATACCAAGGGCAAACACGCTGTTGTAGTGGGACGTAGTAATATTGTGGGACGTCCTATGAGTATTTTATTAAGTAGTAATGTAAATAAAGGCAATTGTACTGTTACCATTTGTCATTCACATACACCCAACATAGAATCTTTTTGTAAAGACGCCGACATACTAGTTGCCGCGCTTGGTAAACCCGGATTTATTACAGCTAACATGGTAAAGCCAGGTGCTGTTATAATTGACGTAGGTATTACAAGAGTAGCAGACGAAACAACCAAAAGTGGATTTAGAATTAAAGGAGACGTTGCCTATAACCAAGTATCGGAAGTGGCAAGCGCTATCACACCCGTACCAGGTGGCGTAGGACTTATGACCATTGCAGGACTTCTAAAAAATACGATGCAAGCTTATTTACAGCACACCTAATTATAAAATGAACGATACAACCCTAGCAACAGCGTCGTTACCCGTGATGGAGTATTTTTATACCCTCCAAGGCGAAGGCTATCACCAAGGTAGAGCTGCCTATTTTATTAGATTAGGCGGTTGTGATGTAGGCTGTGTGTGGTGTGATGTAAAAGATAGTTGGGACGCTAGTAAGCACCCCTTACAAACGGTTGATTTTTTAGTGTCGGAAGTACAAAAAACACCCGCCAAACTAGTAGTGATAACAGGGGGTGAACCACTCTTACACAATTTAGATGCATTAACTAGGGCGCTGCAAGCTGCTGGTTTTGAAACGAATATAGAAACCTCTGGCTCCTCACCCTTATCTGGTAGCTGGAACTGGATTTGTTTATCACCAAAAAAATTTAAAGCACCACTAGATCATGTAGTACAGGTGGCGCAGGAATTAAAAGTGGTGATTTTTAATAAACATGATTTTGAATGGGCCGAAACCTTTGCGGCGCAGGTGCCTCCTTCTTGTAAATTATACTTGCAACCCGAATGGGAAAAAGCGTCTAGTATGCTACCACTCATAACAGCATATATTAAAGAAAACCCAAAATGGGAACTGAGTGCACAACTGCACAAATATATTAACGTACCTTAATTGCATGAAGCAAAAAAGTAGGTGTAGGGGTCTAATATTTTGTTGTGCTTTTGTTTTAATAAGCAGTTTTGCGTTTGCGCAAACATCACGTCAATCCAGTAATCCAAAAGCTTTAAAAAAATACAACGAAGCGCTTGTTGCACTCGAAGACAACCGCAGCGCCGAGGGCATTGCATTACTTGGGAGTGCTTTACAAATAGATTCTAATTTTATTGACGCCTACTTATCACTAGCAGGTGCACTTGGCAATACCAAACAATATAAAAAAGCGGTTACGGTTTATGAACGAGCGCGTTTAAAAGACAGTATTTATTTTACACCCTATTTACTGCCCTATGCAATAAACCGTGCAGGACTTGGACAATTTGAAGAAGCACTTACCGCCATTAAAAAATTTCTAACCCTTTCTGATTTAAGTGGCAGAAGTTTAAAAGCTGCGCAATACCGAAAAAAAACATTTGAATTTGCGCTCAGTGAAAAAGAAAAAAATAAAAACGCATCCTATGTTTTTGCGCCAAAAAATTTAGGTGATAGTGT